>CAYMGZ010000365.1:0-3478 GCA_964390095.1 uncultured Lachnospiraceae bacterium
CACCTCCCTTCCTATGTATTCCGGCGAACCGGACATCGATCCGGGAGGCTACCACCCTGTCATGGGTACTTTCCGTAATTCTGATTCTACCACAGTTCGACAGAGATTACAACCAGATTTTTTTGCGGAATAATGGACGAGGATTAAATTCTAATCTCCAGTCTCATCAAACAAAATTTACACTTGCGGTCATGCTGCGACCGCTTTTTGGGAGCAACTAATCCGCCCAAGTTTGCGCCCACGGCGCAAACTTGCTGTGTGAATGATCTTTGTTGATTCATATTTTATTCCGCCGCCTTAAAATTATACACCGCCTTCACCCGCTCCACAACCGTAACCGTCTCCCCAATCTGCCCTACAATCTCCTCCATGCTCTTATACGCCATCGGCGATTCGTCAAGCGTCTCCGCCTGGATGCAGCTTGTATAAACCCCCGCCATTTCCGCGCGGTACTGCTCAAGCGAAAGCGAGTCAAACGCTTTTCTGCGGCTCATCAGCCGCCCCGCCCCGTGCGGCGCGGAACAGTTCCATTCCTCATTCCCCTTCCCGATACAGATCAAACTCCCGTCCCGCATATTGATCGGGATCAAAAGCTTTTCCCCTTTCTTCGCCGAAACAGAGCCCTTCCTTAAAATCATTGCCTCCGTGTCAATATAATTATGGATGGTCGTAAATTCCTCCACACGCTCAAACCCCATCCCCGAAACAATCACATCCACCATCGCCTTTCGGTTGAGCGCCGCGAATTTCTGTACGATATGCATGTCGTGGATATAATCCTCAAACAGCTTCCCCTCCACATAAACCAGTTCCTTCGGGATCCCGATTTTTTGTTCCTTCTTCAACGCCTGCACCGCCGTCTCGATCTCGGAGAAGCGCCCTTCCTCCTTGTAGCGCGCAATCAATTCCCCAATCTGGTAATAAGCGCCGCCCCACAACGCCTGCCGCCCCTGCTCCTGATAATATTCTGCGACCTCAACGCCAAGGTGGCGGCTCCCCGAATGTACAATCAGATACAGCCCGCCATCCTCACCGCGGTCCACCTCAATAAAATGGTTGCCCCCGCCCAATGTGCCAATGCTTTTCCTCGCGCGCTCCAAATGGACAAACGAGGCAGCGCGCAGGGCTTCCAAGTCAATTTCCCCATTCAGCGCATGGATTTCCTCCCTGACTTCGCGCCCGCACGGGATTTTCTCGTGGATCAGGGCATCCAGTTTTTCAAAATCAATTTCCTTCTGGGCTATTTTTACGGTCTCCATACCGCAGCCAATATCCACCCCGACCATGCCCGGAACGACCTTGTCCGTGACGGTCATGGTCGTTCCGATCGTGCAGCCTTTGCCCGCATGGACATCCGGCATGATGCGGATTTTGCAGCCGGAAAATGCTTCCTGGTCACAGACGGCTTGGATTTGTTCCCTTGCAATCTCCTCAAGCTCCGTGCAATAGCAAAGTGCGGTGTTAAACTTACCTTCGATTTGAATCATAATCCCCTCCTATCCGCAACGGCTGCCAAAGCTGTACAGGCTTTCCGGCAAAACACCAAAGAGCCATACACAGGATGCTTTGCACATATCTGCAAAAAACATGCCAGAGTGCCCGTACATCCGCACCCTCCTTATTCAACCCGCCTTTCCTTCAACATTCTTCCCAAGCAGCCCAAACAATTGCGAAAGCACATCCCCGTTCCCGTTTAAATTAATATTCCCGACATTCGCACAGATTTTTTCCACATACTCAAGCTCTTTTAATTTGTACAACGTTTTATTTTCTTCCATCAGCTTTGCCGTGTTCAACAGCGACCTCGTGGACGCAACCTCCTCACGGCGCGTGATCACATTCGCCTGCGCCTGCTTTTCCGCCACCAACACGCTGTTCATGATCGCGCGGATCTCGCCCGGCAGGATGATATCCTTCACCCCGGCATCCGTGACCTCCACAAAAAACTCTTTCTCCCTCGCTTTCAGCCGTTCCAAAACATACTGTGCCAATTCTTCCTTCGCGAGCAAAATTTCATCGAGCTTATACCGGCTGACATATTCCCGCAGCGCAAGCTGTGCCGCGATATGCATCTGCAACAGGTAATTGTCAATTTCCGTAAAGATTTTTACATAATCCGTGATCCGGTAATTGCAGGTAAAATTAATGCGCACGGCAACCTTATCCTGCGTTATAAGCTCCTGCCCGCTGATATTGTACTGGGTCAGCCGGGTATCGACCCTCCCGACCTCCACATGGATATTATTCCTCCAAAAATAATATGTACCCGGCTCCAAAATCCTCACCAGCTTTTGGTTAAAATTCAGACGCGCCCGCTCGTACTGCGCCACATCCACGCGCATACACATGCCGGACGGGAGTTGTTCCATAATATATTCCGGAATATCCTCCCCAACCTCCGGCGTGGAAATATCTACAATCTTATATTCGTGGCGGTCAAATACCGTCCAGAATGCGTATTTTCCACGGACAAGCGCCGAAGAAAATTTCCCGTTCACGGAATGGAGCGCAAGCTGCTGGTCGCCAACCTCCACAACCGAAACCTGCCCCGCAACCTCCTCGTTGGCGCAGAGCATGTCAAGGGAGCACCTCTTTGAGGAAAGCGGTGCGTCAAGTGAAACCACCTCGATCTCCTTATCCCCGAACACATGGTATTTCCCCGCACCTAAAAGTTTGGTGAATTTCCCGTTTTTAAAGAAAAATCCCCGTTGGTTTTCGTTGATGATAATTTTTTTCATAATACCCTCCATATAAAGTTCCGTAAAATCCCTCCCAGTCCCCAATGACCGGGGAAAGGAATTTCTGTCCGCATGGCTCCCAGAACTTCCTTTCCGGGCACTGTCCGGGATTTTACTGTGTAAAGTTCCGTAAAATCCCCTGTGGCAACAATCCTGCGCGCCGGACGGCCGGAAATTTTAGTGCGCGGACACAAAAAAGCGGGATTTTATTCTGGCTTTTTGTTCCGTGGCACGGTATCCACCCCCGGACAAGGTCCGGCACACAATGCATTGTTTTTGTGACTGCATCACAATCATAAAACCTTTGCGTGATTGCCGCATTTTGATATACCACACCCAAAGTGGCGCGCTAATAAGGCGCAAGTTTTACCAAACCTATTGGCAAAACGATCGTCGAAGCGGAAAACTTCGATTTTTGGGGATGAATCCCCTTAATGGTCCGCCTTACTTGCTTATCTCTGATATAGGCAAATGCGGCGGACCATTTTGCTTGCATACGTTTGAATACGCAAATCTCCATGTTCCTCCATGGGACAAGTGCCACCTGGCATACACTTTGGAATCTCCTCGTGCACCGCGCTGAAGGCCGGGTACGGGCTTCATCGCTCCTGGCCCGGCAGCAAACACTCGCTTTCGTGGCCTTGCAGGTATAGGTTACCAGATGTGGGGGATTTTATCGTGGAAAAAAAGGTGCGAAATCAGAAAACCGCCTGCGAATATATCGTTTTTATACTATCCTT
>CAYMGZ010000366.1:0-370 GCA_964390095.1 uncultured Lachnospiraceae bacterium
CTGTCAAACGATCATGCATATTTCCCCTCCATTCTGCCGTCTGGAACGACTAATTTTATTTTCCTCAGATTTTTCTTCAAATTTTTTTCTCATATAACAGCCATTCGTTCCCATATAAAAAAGCCCTGCCCCGGTATTCAAAATCAAGTTTTGCATAGGAAGACAGTGCTTTTTGATTCCCCGGGCTTACAAGGTAGCGCACCGCATCATACCCCTGCTGTTTTAAAATTTCCATCACGGACAGGATCATCCTGCGCGCAAGCCCCCGGTTCTGGTATTCTGGTATGACGGCAAGCCGTGCAAGCTCCGCTGGCTTTTTTGCGGTTTTATCCCACTGCGGCAGGGCAGCGCATTCCTCGTCCGCATCTAC
>CAYMGZ010000366.1:380-3474 GCA_964390095.1 uncultured Lachnospiraceae bacterium
TAGCCCGAGGATCCTGCCGGTTTGGTCCCGCATGGCATAAAGTGCTTCCCTTGCAAGGTCGGATTCGATATCTGTTTCATCCGGGTAATCCATGCTCCAGGTACAGCCGGGCGTTCCTACCATGGCGCTGTAAATTGCCAGGATGGATTCCCGGTCGGATTCTTTTCCTTTGCCAAAAAATTCGTTTTTGTCTTTATTTTCCATTTTTTTCCTTTTCCATGCTGCAGGGTTGGTCGGACAGGTGTATTGTTCGAATTGACTTTTTGCCTGTCCAAATACAATGCTTACATTTGTTTCCTTACCACCGCATACTCGTCATCCCGCCGGTAATACGGGCAGCTCTCGATTGTTCCGTGCAGGAAACGCCCCATCTCATCCTCGTCAAGGTTTACCCCGCAGACATAGTAATCATATTCTTCATCGTACCTGTAATTTGTGCAGGTGTCGCAGCTTGTGCGCACTGTCTTTTTTCGTTTTTCCACGAGAATGCCTCCCTCCCGTTCCATGGTCATCTTCCCGCAAACATGATTCCTTTTTTGGGGATAAAAACTATCCTGCTGCCGCTATGCTGTTTTTTCCTATAGAGATTATGCAAAACTTCCTTCCCCTGCGGTCTTTCCAAATGGGAATATCCCCCACTGCACTTAGAAACTGTTTAACAGCCCGGAAATCCCTTCCTTCTCATAAATCTTCCTGTAATATTCCACTTCATCGCGGATAATCTCATCTATCACCTGCATACCAAGCAATTCCACCGGTGCCTTGTCATCCGTCATCAAATATTCCCCGGCCTCATAGCGCACAAGCCTTTCCGATACCCGTGAAAACAGAGCTGACAGCCCGGCAGACATCTCGGCAGGAAGCCCGGAAGAAAACCCGGCATCCGCAAACTGCGCGCGGTTTTCCTCAAACTTCCCGGGCATATCCGGACAGTCGGACGCAAAAAGTTCCCGGTTCGTGGTCCCCGGCACGTCCGCCGTGTAGACATGCGGGAAAACCTGCGCGATCGTATCGGCGAGATACTGGTTGATGTTGCCCTCCCCGCCCGCGCGCATATTCATGTTCACGACCATCACGCCATTCTCATTCAGGTGTGAATGCACCAGTGTAAAAAATTCAACCGAGGACATTTGGAAAGGAATCGTGATATCCTGATAGGCATCCACCATGATCACATCGTATTTTTCCTCCACTGCGTTTAAGTATGCCCTGCCGTCATAGGTCACAACCGGCACATCCTCCGGGAGCGCGAAATATTTCCTCGCCAGCTTTGTGATTTTTTCGTCAATCTCCACGCCCTCCACTGCAACGTCGCCAAAATATTTCCGGCACTGGGTCGCATAAGTTCCGGTTCCCATGCCAAGGACCAATATCTTAAAATTCTCCTTCTTCCCGAGATCCGCCATCAGCGGCGCTGCCATTGCGTAGTCATAATACATCCCGGTCAGCCCTTCCTCTTTTACAAGGACGGACTGCACACCAAACAGCACGTTGGTTGAGAGGATGACGCGGCGGTCATCTTCCTTGACCTGTAAATAATTGTAAACTGATTCCCCCTCAAACGTCAACCCTTTTTCCCAGAAAGCAAAACTGTCCGAGGAACCAAAGATACAGGCAGTTGCAAAAAGAAGCAGCACCACAATGCAGCGGACTTTCCCCGCCTTACAGCTGACAAAATAAATAACCGCAAGGAAAATCAAAATCCCTGCGAAAATCAGGAATGTAACGGAGGTCCCGACCGCCGGGATGGTCACGAAGGTCGGCATAAAGGTGCCGATAATGCTCCCGATGGTATTCGCCGCCCCAAGCGTACCGACCACCCTTCCGGAATCTTCCAGTTTGTCCACCGTATATTTCGCAAGCGATGGCGTGACAGTTCCCAAAAGGAACAGCGGGAATACAAAAAGAACCATGCACGCCGCAAATGCCGCCCAGATCAAAAAGTTACTGTTTACCGTAAAAATCAAAAGCGCGGATACCCCCAGGATCACATATTTCCCAAGCAGTGGGATCAGCGCAATCCATGCCGCCGCGACCAGCACCCGCGCATAGAGCTTGTCGGGGTTTGGGTCTTTATCCGCACTTTTCCCGCCGTAAATATTGCCGAGCGCCATCGCGATCATGATTGTGCCGATCACGATTGTCCAGACAATCTGGGAGGAGGAAAAATAAGGTGCCAAAAGCCTGCTTGCACCAAGCTCCACCGCCATCACGCTCATGCCGGCAAAAAATTCCGTGAAATATAAAAAGAGTTTGTTCCTTAAAATCGGCCGTTCCTTCATTCTGCCCCCGTTTTCTTCCCTTTGTGCGAGGGATATGCATTTTGCTGTTCTTCCCGTTCCTAAAAACGCCCCGGCGCGGCATTTGCTTGGCACATCCCGCCATCTGCATCCGCACGTTATTTCTGCGCCGCTGTAAGCGCTGCAGCAAGCTCCTTTAATTTTTCCTTGTCCGCTTCCTGCACTGCGCCTTTGATTGTGACCGGTGCCCCGATAAATTCCATCCCGGAGAGTTTTTCCAGCTCTGCTTTCATCTTCCCCGCTGCCATCGGCCCCCACGAGCCATTCTCAACCAAAGCAATTTTTTTGTTCTGGAAATTTTTGGAAGAAAGGCGGTACAAAAGGTTTTCCATGCATGGGAACAGGCCGCCATCGTAAGTTGCGCAGGCAAATACCACGGTTTGGTACCGGAACGCATCCGCGACCGCATAGGAAAGGTCTGCCCCCGCAAGCGTCCGATGCTTTGCCGCAACGCCATGTTCCCGGATGCACTGCGCAAGGTATGCCGCCGCCGCATCGGTATTCCCGTAAATGGACGCGGAAAGCACCAAAACCCCTTCCTTGTCGGCACGGTAATTGCTCCATGCATCATATTTCCCAAGAAAATACGGAAGGTTTTCCTTTAATACCGGCCCGTGCAGCGGACAAATCATACGGATATCAAGCCCCTGCGCCTTTTTTAACAATTGCTGCACTGGTTTCCCATATTTCCCTACAATATTCAGGAAATAGCGCGCCGCGTCCTCCGACCATTCTTCTTCCCTGCCCGCCGCAAGGAAAAGACTGTCCGGTTTCCCGAAATTGCCAAACGCATC
>CAYMGZ010000367.1:0-1761 GCA_964390095.1 uncultured Lachnospiraceae bacterium
CCAATATTTGGGAAAAATCGGAATCATATGGGGCGTAAATACGGGCGGCAAGCGCGGTGACAGCGGCAAAATCCGCTGTGGCAGGGGTTGCCACGGCATACGCAAACAGCGGTGCGGTATCGTGCTCCGGCATGAGGAAGGGGGCATGCCGCCAAGTGCTTACCTTGTGGAAAACACCGCCGTCCGCACGCTGCATTTTTAAGAGCCATGTAAGTTCATGGCGGCATTCGTTCAGCAGGTCCGGTATCCCGTTGCCGCTCTCGGGGATGGCAAGGCTGTCCGTGAAACGGTCCGGGAAGAATTCGTAGGCATAGAGCAGGTGTGCGAGTGCCGTTGCGGCAGCGGTGACATAGCGCCCGTAATCGCCCGCATCGTGCCAGCCGCCGGAGAGTTCGTATTGTATGGAAGGGTCATCCCAGAGGGTGGCCAGGGCGTGGTGGCAGCGGGCATGTGTGAATTTTCCGGCATATGTGGCGGGAAGTTCACAGCCGCACCGCTGGAAATAATAACTGCGGATCAGGTCGGCCTTTAAGTCGCGGTAGACGTTTTGTTTGATCCGGAAAGGGGAGGAAACCATCCCGCCGGCGGACAGCACATATTCCCCTTCCTTTTTCAGGGCGGAAAAATCCGCGTGGTAAGTGACATCGCCGGAGGCGGCATCACAGGTTCCGTTCCCGAAAAGCACGGCATTTCCCACGTATGCCACTTCCCCCGTCCTGCTGTCGCAAAGGGAAAAGGTACCGGTTTTATGTGTTAGTATGGCAATTTTTTTTGCATCCGGCAGATAGCCGACCTGGTTTAAGTAAATCATGCCAAATACCTCCGTATCAGATTTGTGCGAATTGTAACATGGATTTCCGGAAAGGGAAAGGGAGAAAAACAATATCGTGATGTATTATCCTATATAAGGCGAGGGTTGACTTTTCCGGCATTCGATGTATAATAAGAATGATGCAGGACATGGGAAATGCTCTTGTTTTTTATTACTAGGTGAAGGAGAAATGGAATGATAAGGGATGCAAAAAAGTTTTTGTTGATCAGTTTTTCCGCGCTGACGCTGGTTTGTATTATCATATTTGAGGTGGTATCCGCGAATATAGAGGAAAACAGCAGGTCGGCAATCAGTGAGGTCGGTGAGATCTATATGAGGGCGATGGCAAAGCAGACGCAGCAGAAATTTGATGCGGTCGTGGATCTGCAAATTATGGAAATGAAAGGGATATTGGAGCGCCATCCGCCGGAGATGGAGGAATATGGTGACGAAATGCTGGAACAGCTCGTCTTAAGCGCACAGGTGCGCAGTTTTTCCTATCTTGGCCTTTACACGAAGGATGGGGAATGCCAGACGATATACGGGGAACCGGTGGAATACCAGGATGCGAGTACCTTTAATAGGGTATTAAATGATAGTACGCTGCGCGTCTTTTCCGGGGTGAATGCGAAAGGGGAGCGGCAGCTTTGCATGCTGACGGAGGCTTCCTATCCGATGCAGGGCGGGGGAAAAAGTGTGGCGATGGTAGCTGCGCTGCCGATGGAATATCTGGAAAGGATTCTTGCTTTGGATGAGGAAGGGGATCTGATGTATTCTTTCATCATCCGCAAAAATGGTACATATGTAGTAAGGACGAGGCAGGAAAATTATTTTGAACATATTTCGGAAATGTTTACCGAAAATAACGGAAAGACTGCAGATGATTATGCGGCTGAACTGCAGGATGCAATCAATGGGAACAAGGATTATGCGACGATCCTGCGTGCGGT
>CAYMGZ010000367.1:1771-3467 GCA_964390095.1 uncultured Lachnospiraceae bacterium
ACCAGTCGCTGTTGTGCACGCATCTGCCGGATTCGGAGTGGTACCTGATTTCCGTGATGCCGTTCGGGACATTGGACACGATCATGGAGGACCTTGATAACGGGCGGCAAAATGCCATCCTGCTTGCGGCACTGATTATCCTGCTTGGGCTTCTTGCAATTTTTGTCCTGTATTTTAGGATATCACAGCAGCAGATCCACGAGATTGACCAGGCGCGCAAGGAGGCAACAAAGGCCAACAAGGCAAAGAGCGAATTCCTTTCCAGTATGAGCCACGATATCCGCACACCGATGAATGGGATTGTCGGGATGACTGCGATTGCGATGGCCAATATTGATGATAAGACGCGCGTGAAGGACTGTCTGGCAAAAATTACACTGTCAAGCAAGCATTTGCTGGGGCTGATCAATGACGTGCTTGATATGTCAAAGATAGAGAGCGGGAAATTGTCGTTGAACATTGGGCAGGTTTCTTTGCGGGAGACGATGGAAAATATTGTAAATATCGTACAGCCGCAGGTAAAAGCAAGGCAGCAGAATTTTGATATTTTTATCCGTGACATTTTGGTGGAGGAGGTGTATTGCGACAGCATCCGCCTGAACCAGGTTCTGATCAACCTTTTATCCAATGCGGTGAAATTCACACCGGAAAAAGGTGTGATCAGTGTTTACCTTTCGCAGGAAGCTTCGCCGGCCGGGCAAAATTATGTCCGGTGCCATTTTAGGGTGAAGGACAATGGTATCGGGATGACGGAGGAGTTCCAGAAAAAGATTTTTGAGACATTTACAAGGGAAGAAAAGTCCCAGGTTGATAAGACGGAAGGGACAGGGCTTGGGATGGCAATCACAAAGGCAATCGTGGATGTCATGAACGGTACCATAGAGCTTTGCAGCGCCCCGGGCAAGGGCAGTGAATTCCATGTTGTGCTTGATTTTGAGAAGGCGGAGGTGAAGGAGGAGGACATGATGCTTCCGCCGTGGAGGATGCTCGTGGTGGATAACAACGAGGATCTTTGCCTGAGTGCGGTTTCATCCCTGAAGGAAATTGGCGTGAGCGCGGACTGGGCGACAAGCGGGAAGGATGCCATTGAGATGGTGAAGGAGCACCATCAGGCGGGAAACGATTATGAGGTTGTGCTCCTTGACTGGAAGATGCCGGATATGGACGGGCTGCACACTGCACGGGAAATGAGGAAACATTTGGGGGAGCAGGTGCCGATCCTGATTATTTCTGCGTATGACTGGACGGATATCCAGGAGGAGGCAAAGGAAGTTGGCATCCATGGATTTATTTCCAAGCCATTGTTTAAATCGAACCTGTACCTTGGGCTGAGCCGCTATCTGCTGAATAAGCCGGATGAGAAGGCGGAGAAACTGATGGAGGATGGGGGCTTTGCCGGAAAGCATATTTTATTGTCGGAGGACAATGACCTAAACTGGGAGATTGCACAGGAAATCCTTACGGAAGCAGGGTTTATCGTTGAACGGGCAGAGAACGGAAAAATCTGCGTTGAAAAATTTGAGCAGTCCGCGCCGGGCACTTATGATATTATCCTGATGGATATCCGTATGCCGGTAATGAACGGTTACGACGCGGCAAAAGCAATCCGTGCATTGGAACGCCCGGATGCGGACCTCCCGATCCTCGCAATGACGGCGGACGCGTTCTCGGATGACATCAAGCGCTGCCTTGACTG
>CAYMGZ010000368.1:0-3464 GCA_964390095.1 uncultured Lachnospiraceae bacterium
GATGATGATCCCGAATGAGCTGGTCGTCATCACAAATTTTGTGACCGTGACCGATCTTAACTTGCGCAACACTTTTGCCGGGCTGATCCTGCCGTCCGTCACATCCGTTTTTTACATTTACCTGCTCAAGGAAAATTTCGCGCAGGTACCGGACACGCTCTACTATGCGGCAAAGGTGGATGGTACCTCCGACCTGCGCTACCTGCGCCGTATCATGCTGCCAATCTGCCGCCCGACACTCATCACCGTCGGCATCCTTAAGATTATCGAATGCTGGAATTCCTATGTCTGGCCACGCCTGATCACGGATGACCCGGATTACTACCTTGTTTCCAACGGAATCCAGGAAATCCGTGAGAACGGGTTTGGCCGCGAAAATATCCCTGCCATGATGGCAGCCGTTGTCGTAATCTCCCTGCCGCTCATTGTCCTTTTCCTGATCTTCCGCAGAAAGATCATGGAGGGGGTCTCACGCGGCGGTACAAAAGGAATGTGAAAGGGGTGTTTTGTATGGACCGAAAATATCGATGGGGCGGGGCTTTGCTGGCTCTTTTTGCCCTTTCCTGCCTGACTGGCTGCCACGGCTCGCGGGGGCTTAACGAATTCGTACTCCCGGAAAGCTTTGACACCTCAAAAAATTACGAGATCACGTTCTGGGCCAAAAACTACACCAACAAAATCCAGACCCAGATTTACCGCGACGCGATTGCGGATTTTACCGCCCTGTACCCAAACATCACGGTAAACCTGCGCCTGTATACGGATTATGGCAGGATTTACAACGATGTCATCACAAATATTGCCACTGGCACAACACCGAATATCTGTATCACATACCCGGACCACATCGCAACTTACCTGACCGGAAATAACATCATGGTGCCGTTAGACGAATTGTTCACGGACCCGTCCTACGGGCTTGGCGGCAGCGCGCTGCTTTTTGACGCGCCAGAAGTTTCCGAAATCATCCCGCAATTCCTCTCCGAGTGCTCGTTCCAAGACCACTACTACGCACTCCCTTTCATGCGCTCCACGGAAGCATGTTACATCAACAAGGACTATGTGGAGGCGCTCGGATACACGATCCCGGACGTACTGACATGGGATTTTATATGGGAAGTTTCGGATGCCGCGGCTGCAAAGGATGCGGATGGCAATTATTTACTCAACGGCCAGAAGGTGATGATTCCATTTATTTACAAATCAACCGACAATATGATGATCCAGATGCTAAAACAGAAAAATGCCGGGTATTCAAAAGCGGACGGCACAATTGAGATTTTTAACGACACGACGGCCGAATTGCTCTACGAGGTTGCAAAACATGTCGAAAAGGAATCATTCTCAACCTTTAAGATTTCAAGCTACCCGGGGAATTTCTTTAATGTCGGCCAGTGCCTTTTTGCAATCGACTCCACTGCGGGCGCGTCGTGGATCGGTTCGGATGCCCCTCTCTCCGACCTGCACGGCACCAAGTCGCTTTCTTTTGAGACGGTTGTCATGCCGATCCCGCAGTTTGACACGGAAAACCCCAAGATGATTTCGCAGGGGCCCTCCGTCTGCGTCTTTAATAAGGCCGACCCGCAGGAAGTGCTTGCCTCATGGCTTTTTACACAGTACCTTTTGACCAACAAGGTACAGATTGCCTACGCCCAGACAGAAGGGTATGTCCCGGTCACCAAAAAAGCACAGGACGATCCTGCCTATAAAGATTACCTCGCGCAGATGGGCAAAGACAACGATACCTACTACGAAGTGAAGATCAAAGCGTCAAAACTCTTGCTTGACAATATGGCAAACACCTTTGTCACCCCGGTCTTTAACGGCTCCGCCTCCCTGCGCGATGCTGCCGGGCAGATGATTGAGGAAGTCGCCAAATCGATCCGCCGCGGGGCAGTCGTGGATGATGCCTATATGGAAAAGCTTTTTTCGGATGTCACCTCGCTGTACCGCCTCGACCAAAAAAACACCTCGGTTGCCGGGAAGCCCGACCTTGGCAAACTCCCTTCCACCGCCGTCCTCCTGCTTGCCGCCCTCGCCGCCGCCTGGGCCGGAATTATAGCATATGTGTTATACGACAGGATAAACAAGAAAAAGAAATCATAAAAACCATTGATTTATGGAAAATTTCATGTATAATAGCATTTGGTTCAAGAAAACCAAGACAGTATGACCTCTGACAGAAAATCCTCTGACCGTTTTGGGCACTGGGAGAGGGCATACGGAACTTAAAACAGTATGACCCCGGACAGAAAATCCTCTGACCGTTTTGGGCACTGGGAGGGGGCATACGGAACTTAAAATGGAGGTATGGATTTATGAAAAAGTTTTTGGCAATGGCACTTTCCCTTGCGCTTGCGTTCACGGGTGCAGGCTGTGGGAAGGAAGACGATGCGGACAAGAAGTCCGAGGGCGTGATGACCTACGCGGAGTACGATGCCGCGGCACTGAAGACGGAAGTAACCGTTGAAACCTATGTGCAGGCAAAACAGGGCTGGTGGGAAAACAAGGCCACCCTCTACACACAGGACAAGGACGGCGCTTACTTCATCTATAACATGCCATGCTCTGAGGCAGAGTACGCAAAACTCACGACCGGAACAAAGATCAAGGTGACGGGCTTTAAGGAAGAGTGGTCCGGCGAAGTTGAGATCACCGACGTGTCAAAATTTGAGATCATGGACGGCAATTACGTCGCGGAACCGGTTGACGTTACTTCCGAACTTGGCTCCGATGACCTGATCAAGCGTCAGAACCAGCGCGTTTCCTTTAAGGGTATGACCGTGGAAGCAAAGACGGACCCGGACGGCAATCAGGTTGCATTCCTTTACAACCATGATGGCTCCGGCACACAGGAAGGCAACAGCGACCTGTATTTTGACGTTTCCAAGGACGGCAAGACCTACACCTTCACGGTGGAGTCCTACCTCTGCGGCAACGACACCGAAGTGTACAAGGCCGTTGAAGCGCTCAAGGTCGGCGATGTCATCGACATGGAGGGCTTCCTCTACTGGTACAATGGCGCAAACCCGCACATCACATCGGTAACACCGGCAAAATAAGGCTGTTTTAAGGGAACCACAAAAGCCCGTGGTTCCCTTTTTCATGCGCAGAAAATTTTGAAGCATCGCGGGGAATATGCCACGTTCAAGCAATGGAGCAAAGCTTGGGCGGCTGGATGATGTGGAAAATTTCAAGTTTTTTATTGCTATTATCAAAAAAGTAAGATGTTAAAATCGCAACTAAAAATAGTTGCATATTTCATTGTAGAATGGTATATTATAAACAAACGGGAGAATATGCATATGAGCAATAAAGAGAAATTAATTGAACGGCTATTGAGCCGACCAAAAGATTTCACGTATGAGGAAATGGTAACTTTGCTATCATATTTAGATTTTCATCCACAACAAGGAAATGGCTCTAGGGTTAAGTTTATCAAGGAAAACAAAGATGATAATACT
>CAYMGZ010000369.1:0-3458 GCA_964390095.1 uncultured Lachnospiraceae bacterium
TCCATGTCAAAAAACCAGCGGGGGTGTAATGAAGTACGTTACTTCATTACACCCCTTCCTGAGCAGGCACGATCTACACTATAACAGTGCTGCCATCACCGCACGGGTGCAAGCAGGGGTTACCATATATCAAAAACAAGGCATCAACGCCAAGGGAAAGGAGCCGCCGATGGGAAACATTCTATATGAACACAACTTAAGAGCCTATGAGGCGGCAGTTTCCATGCTGGAAAAAACAGGCCGCGCCGCCGTCATCCATCCGACCGGAACGGGCAAATCCTTCCTTGCATTCCAGCTCTGTGCGGACAATCCGGAAAAAAGGTTCTGCCTGTTATCGCCGTCCGAATATATCTTTTTAACCCAGATGGAAAAATGGCATCTTGCAGGCGGCGCAGAGTTAAAAAATATACAGTTTTTCACCTACGCGAAACTAATGCGGATGGGGCAGGATGAGCTGGCAGAAATCCGGCCGGATTACATTATCCTCGATGAATTCCACCGCTGTGGGGCTGCCCAGTGGGGCGGTGGTGTGGACCGCTTGCGCGGGAGGTATCCGCAGGCGAAGGTGCTCGGGCTTTCCGCGACCAACATCCGCTATCTTGACAACCAGCGGGATATGGCGTGGGAATTGTTTGGCGGGAATGTCGCCTCGGAATTAACCCTTGGGGCAGCCGTGGTAACCGGAATCCTGCCTGCGCCAAAATACGTGCTTTCCGTTTATTCATACCGCAAAGAATGGAAACATTACGAAACGCGGGTGCGGCAGGCACGGAACAAAGCAGTGCGCGATAAGGCACAGAAGCAGCTAGAGGCATTGCGGCGTGCGCTGGAAAAAGCGGACGGGCTTGCGGAAGTTTTTGCAAGGCATATGCCCGAAAGGGGCAAATACATTATCTTTTGTGCAAATTACAGGCATCTGCAGGAAATGCGCGCGCTTGCCACGGAATGGTTTGGGCAGGTGGATGCGACACCGCATATTTACACCGCCTACTCGGAAGATCCGGTGGCACTGGAGGAATTCGAGGCATTCAAAGCGGACAGGAGCGGGCATCTAAGCCTTTTGTATTGTATTGACATGCTGAATGAAGGCATCCATGTGGAAGGGCTTTCCGGTGTAATCCTGTTGCGCCCGACCGTGTCGCCGACCATCTACAAACAGCAGATCGGGAGGGCACTTTCGGCAGGAGGGAAAACGGTTCCCGTGATTTTCGACGTTGTGATGAACATCGAAAACCTCTGCAGTATCGGCGCGGTGGAGGAAGAATTGCGTGAGGCGGTTTGTTACTTCCGCACAAATGGCAGGGCGGATGAGATTGTCACCGAGCATTTCCGGGTGATCGATGAAGTGGAGGATTGCAGGCGGCTGTTTGCGCAGTTAAATGAAACGCTTGGTGCGTCTTGGGATGCGATGTATGCACTGGCAAAGGAATATTATGCGGAGCATGGGGATCTGGAGGTTCCGGCGGCTTACGCGACACCGGATGGCTATTCGCTCGGCGCGTGGGTTGCCACGCAGCGCAAGGTCCATGCGGGGAAAGTGGCAGGGAATTTAAACGGGAGACAAGTGGAGAGGCTTTCCGCGATCGGGATGCGCTGGGGCAGCCGGAATGAGGCAGGCTGGGAAAAAATGTATAATACCGCGTGCGCATATTACCGGGAACACGGGGATTTGGAAGTCCCGGCAGTCTATGAGGCGGCGGATGGTTGTAGGCTGGGGCGGTGGATCCGGAGACAGCGGGAGTTGTACCGGGGGATGGCGCAGGAGTGGCAGGGTTTGGATGAGGCAGGGGGAAGCCGGGAAAAATTGTGTAAGGAACGATTTCGGCGGCTTTCCGCGATCGGTATGGTCTGGGAAAATGACGATTCGTGGGAGCGCAGGTTTGCACTGGCGAAGGAATATTACGAGGAACATGGGAATTTGGAAATCCCGGCGGACTATGTTGTGGAAGGTATTTGGCTGGGGCGGTGGCTGCGGGAACAAAAAAACCGGTTTGCCGTCTGTGAGGAAGAAGTTGATGTAGTGTTGGACGGGGAAATTGCCCAGATGGGAAGTGGCACGCAGGGTGCCGTGGGAGTAAAAATGACCCATATGAAAAACAGCAAGCAGGCTGTGTCACAAGAGGGGATTGTCCAAGCAAGAAATGGCATGCAGGGTACTGTGAAAGTGCAAATCACCCAAACAGAAAATAACAGGCAGTGTACATCAAGAAAACAAATAAAACAATTAAGCAGGCAACAGAAAGAAAAACTACGTTCTATCGGTTTCGTTCCCGATATGTCGAAAACGGAACTCACATGGCGCGAGCAATACGGAAAAGCCGAGGAATTTTACCGAAAACACGGAAATCTTTCCATTCCGAAACGCTATACTGCCGAAAATGGAAAAAAGCTCGGTATCTGGCTGCAGCATCAGCGTACCAGTCACCGGAGCGGACATTTGGCAGGCTGGCAAGTCCGGATGCTTGAGGCAATCGGGATGGTCTGGGAATTTGACAGCCCCTGGGCAAATGGGTTGCGGCACGCGCAGGAATATTTCCAGGAAAACGGGAATCTTGCCGTTCCGAACCAATATGTGTGTAGGGATGGCTACCGGCTTGGAAAATGGATTTCCAACCAACGGTGTGCGTATGTAGGGGCAGCAAGTAAGGGGCTTTCGGAAGAACAGGTCCGGCAGCTTGAGGCGATTGGGATGGTGTGGAATGGAAGACGTGGGAGGCAAGGCGGGAAGGATAAAAAAAGTGTGGGGCAGAAGGAAAAATAGTTTATGGGGAATTACAGAAGAAAAAAGTGAAAAATATTGGAAGGGATAAGGGGAAATTATGAAAAGGGTTGATTAAAAAGGTCTCTGAAAAGGATTGTCGCTATGTCGCATCCGGATTGGGGATTGGTTATGCAAGGCAATGATTCAAGAGATTTATAGAGCAACGCAGGAACATGGCATGGAAAATACAAATCTTTTGGAGTGGCGAAGCATGCGCTTTTTTAGAAGCATAGAATTCTCTAATGGAAACAAAAAATGATGATGTGATGCAAATGGATATAAGAGAAGAAAAACTTTCCTCCAAGATGGTCCACCATATTTTTAAAAAGAAAAGCAGTTAAAAAGAAAAAAGCTCCGAAAAAACTGTAGGAAGGCCTTCGGTATGCAACGGTATAATTATAATAATCTCAGGTGAATATGATGATTGTTTTTTATGTTGGGTTAGTGGTTGTAATAGTTTTGGCTCTTGTGGCAGTAATCAAGAAGCCAAAGTCTTTGTACAAGGATCAGCCGGATGAGCAGAATCCGATGAAAGGGAAAAAAGTCAGGTTTGTAGCAGTGGAGACGGAGCCTATGAATGCGGATGGTGTTTGTGGGCATCTGGAAGCAATCGGTGCAGCACAGGGGAAACGTAGTTTTTACGACCGTTTCTGGAAGCGTTTGATTGACATAGTATTATCCCTTTGCGGCTTGGTGC
>CAYMGZ010000370.1:0-3456 GCA_964390095.1 uncultured Lachnospiraceae bacterium
CTGCCTTATTCGATTGTAATGATAGCCAGGCCAATACAATAATGACCAGAAAAGAAAACGTGAAATGAATGAAGGTTGGTTATTTTATGCCAAAAGGAAGGGGGGACATGAAATTTTCGGCGTGGAATTATACAAGGTCTGATTATCCGGAAGTAAAGAAAAAGATAAACGATTACAAAAATAAAATGCAGGGCGCAGCGTCCTATCCGGTCTTTCGCGATGCGTGGCTGGATGTAAAAAAAGAAATCGAGTATATGGTGTTTCTGGAAGAAATTATCTACATACGCCATCTATGCGGAATTGATTATGAACATAGTCTAAAGGAAGTCGAAATACAAAACAGGGAGGATCCCATGGTCTATGCACTGCGCGATGAATGTGACCGGATGGCGGCGGTTTCTGTTTACCGCGCGGAATTGGAACAGGAATTTGGCAGGCAGGTTTTTCGGCCGATTGACCAGCAAAGGGCGGTCAATCATCCGGATAGCATGCGGATTAAGTCGGAAGAATCCGCATTAAAAAGCAAGGGGAATCGACTTTTGCCACCCTCCGGCAACCGCTGCCAACCAGACGGAGCTGATTGCCGCGATTTCCACAATGTTTAGGGATTTATCTTATGAAACCGGAAGCTATATGGAGGAGATGACCGGCAGGGAACTGTACGACCTTAAAACAAGGCCGAAGAAGCGCAGCGACCTGTTTACATGCTGTATGCTGCCATATGAAAAACTCCCTTTCATTGTCGGAAATTATACGGGTGACGGAATGGAAACCGGATATGCGGTCCATGAATTTGGCCACGGGTTTGCTTTTTATACTGCGGCGAGGAAGCAGCCGCTCTATGAATTGCACCGTTCTTCCCCTGCCGTGAACGAAATCCATTCCAAAACAATGGAACATTTTATGTTTCCCTATTTGGAGCTGTTTGTAGGCGGGCATAAAAAGGAATATATCCGAAACCATTTGATGCAGCAGTTTGAAAATCTGTCATACCGGTGTGCCATCGATGAATTCGAGCACCTTATGTATGACAGGAAATTGTCAAGGATACAGCTTTGTGAATTGTGGGCGGATATTTCAAACAAATACATTCCATGGAACAGGATTCCCCCGGAAGAGATCCGTCAGGGAAAATGTTTACCGCGCCAGACGCATATCGTGGAAAGCCCGTTTTATTATATACAGTACGATATTGCGCAGGTCAGCACATATGAATTTTATCCAATCCGTTTTCGGAAAATACATTGGAGGAGATCTGCCGCCCGGTTGTGGATGAACTGTACGGTCTTTTGTGATCCTTTGCAAAGGGCGGTAAAAGAAAAAAAGGTTTGGCGTCGGAATGGATGCCGGGAAATAAATGATAAGAAATAATAAATAAGAATGGGGGAAATTTGCTATGTTAATTTATGATAAGGAAAAGGAACTGGAAAAAATCGAAGCATGCATCTCGGCGGGGGAATACAAGGATGATTGGGATTCCCTGGCACGGCATAAAACGCCACAGTGGTTTTTGGATGCGAAATTCGGGATTTTCATCCACTGGGGGGTCTACAGCGTCCCGGCGTTCGGGAGCGAGTGGTATTCGCGCAATATGTACATACAGGGAAGCACAGAGTTTGAGCACCATGTAAAGACCTACGGCGCGCACAAGGATTTCGGTTACAAGGATTTTATCCCGATGTTTACGGCAAAGAAATTTGACGCGGCAGCGTGGATTTCTTTGTTCAAGCGCGCAGGGGCAAAATATATCGTGCCGGTGGCGGAGCACCATGACGGGTTCCAAATGTATGACAGCGCGTTATCGAAATGGAACGCGGCAAAAATGGGCCCTTGCCGCAACGTGCTCGGGGAACTGAGCGAGCAGGCAAAAAAAGAGGGGCTTGTAAATGGCGCTTCCACGCACCGCATTGAACACTGGTTCTTTATGGGGCATGGGAAAGAATTTGAGAGTGACATCACGGATGCCGAGGAGCCGGGTGATTTTTACTGGCCGGCCATGCCGGAGCGTGACCACCAGGACCTGTTCAGCGAGCCTGCGCCGACAAAGGAATTTTTGGAGGACTGGATGATCCGCACCTGTGAGCTGATTGACCGCTACCATGTGAAAGAGCTGTATTTTGACTGGTGGATCCAGCACGCCGCCGCAAAGCCGTATTTGAAAAAGATCGCCGCCTACTATTACAACCGGGCACTGGAATGGGGCGAGGAGGTCATGATCGCCTACAAGCACGATGCGTTTATGTTAGGGACGGCGGTCGTGGATATCGAGCGCGGGCAGTTTGCGGATGTGAAGCCGTTTGCATGGCAGACGGACACGGCAATCGCGAAAAATTCGTGGTGCTACACAGAGAACAATGATTTCAAGAAGGCGAAGGATATCCTTTGTGACCTTGTGGACATTGTCAGCAAAAACGGCTGCCTGCTGTTAAACGTCGGGCCAAAGGCGGACGGTACGATCTCGGCGGAGGATACCGCGGTTTTGGAAGAAATCGGGGAATGGCTTGCCGTAAACGGGGAGGCGGTTTATGGGACACGCACCTGGCGGGTGGCGGCGGAAGGGCCGACCGCCATTGAGGAAGGGCAGTTTACCGATGGGAAGGATAAGGTGTTTACAAGGGAGGATTTCCGGTTCACGGTAAAGGGCGGGAATTTGTATGTGGCATGCCTGAACTACCCGGCGGACGGGAAGGTGCTGATTAAGGCGCTCGGCGAGCAGGATGCGTCACATCTGCCGAAGTTCCATGGGATTGTGGATGAGGTGAGCGTGCTTGGGTTTGATGAAGTGCCGGAATGGGAGCGGACGAAGGAAGGGCTGGTGGTGAGGACAAAGAAGGTGGCTTCGGAGAAGCCGGTGGTGTTCCGGGTGAGGATGCGGTAAAGGGGGAGTGGGAATGTCAGAGGGAGTGCAATTCCAAAAAGCTTCTTCCAATAATTGATCTATATGTGGAAATTTGTGAGAAATGCAATGGCATACTATTAAAATGTAAAAAAATATTTTACAATACTATTGATGATTTTTCTGTTTCTGTATATAATAAGACTGAAGGTAAAACAGACAACAAGGACTGCTCCGCGCAAGGTTTCTTGAATTGTTTGTGCTAGAAGGCATGGACAATGCAGGAGGGCATGCCGGAGCAGCATGCCCTCCTGCATGACTGTAAAAGTGAAGAAATGGAAGAAGGTCATTATCATGAAGTTTGATGAATTATTTGAACAAAGAAGCCTAGTAGCTTCAAGGCTAAAAGATTGTATTCGGGATATGGGTTATACTAAAGTCTCCTTTGCGGATAAGGCAGAAATATCGCGTCCAACATTGGATAAGTTATTGAATGGCAGTATAGATAATAAGACCTCGTTTGACCGTCATCTCCAGAAGATACTGAAACTGTTAAATATGTCAGTAGAAGATTTGATGCTTTATCACTCAGTTCCGGTCAAAGCTGCTACCGCAACAGT
>CAYMGZ010000371.1:0-3455 GCA_964390095.1 uncultured Lachnospiraceae bacterium
CTCGTTGGCGGCAGGATCACAAAAATCAGCCAGCCGGAAAAGGACGAGCTGATCCTGACCATAAAAAATTATGACAATTACAAACTTTTCATCTCCGCATCGGCATCCCTGCCGCTGATTTACCTGACACAAGCCTCCAAGCCGAACCCGATGACGGCACCGAATTTCTGTATGCTTTTGCGCAAGCATTTCAACAGCGCCCGCATCCTTTCCGTCACACAGCCGGGCTTAGAGCGCATCCTCGACTTTAAGGTCGAGCATTTAAACGAACTGGGGGATCTTTGTACCAAACACCTCATCGTTGAAATTATGGGCAAACATAGCAATATTATTCTCTGCGATGACGAAAACCATATCATCGACAGCATAAAACACGTTTCCGGGGCAGTCAGCTCCGTGCGCGAGGTGCTGCCGGGCAGGGAATATTTCATCCCGAAAACACAGGAAAAATATGACCCGCTCACGCTCACGGAACAGGAATTCTTGGAAAATATTTCCACCCGTCCGCTCCCCTGCGCAAAAGCACTCTACCAAAGCCTGACCGGCATCAGCCCGCTGATGGCGAGCGAGCTCTGCCACAGGGCGGGCATCGAGGCGGACCAGCCCGCAAATACCCTTCCTGCCGAATTTGCGCTCCACCTTTTCCACTGCCTCTCAGATGCTATGGAATGCGTCAAAAAAGGGGATTTCTCGCCGAACATCGTGGAACAGGACGGGGTACCGCTCGAATTTTGCGCGCTCCCGCTCACCTGCTACAGTGATTACGAGAAAACCACCACGAAACATTACGACTCCATATCCGTACTGCTTGAGGACTATTACGCCGCCCGCAACAAATTCACCCGCATCCGGCAGAAATCCGCCGACCTGCGCCGGGTAGTCACAAACGCCATCGAGCGCGCCAGCAAAAAATACGACTTACAGTCCAAACAGCTAAAGGACACCGAGGGACGCGACAAATACCGCATTTACGGCGAACTTCTGACCACTTACGGCTACAGTGCCATCCCCGGCGAAAAATCCGTGACCGTTTTAAACTATTACACGGGCGAGGAACTTGCCGTCCCGCTCGACCCGGACCTGTCCGCCATCGATAACGCCAAGCGCTATTTTGACAAATACGCAAAGCAAAAGCGCACGTTCGAAGCCCTTTCCCGCTTTGTGAAAGAAACCGGCGAGGAGCTTGCCCACCTTGATTCCATCCGCACTGCGCTCGACATTGCCGAGAACGAGGACGACCTTTTGCAGCTGAAGGAGGAAATGATGGATTACGGTTACATCAAGCGCCATTACGCCCAGACGAAAAACGGGAAGAAACAACCCAAAAAGAAACTTGTGAACAAGCCGTTACACTACCGTTCCTCCGATGGGTATGATATTTATGTCGGGAAAAATAATTATCAGAACGATGAGTTAACCTTCCAGTTCGCCTCCGGCGGCGACTGGTGGTTCCACGCCAAGGGGATCCCCGGCTCCCATGTCCTTGTGCGCGCAAAAGGGGAGGAGATGCCGGACCGCGTCTACGAGGAGGCAGGATGCCTTGCCGCCTACTACTCCAAGGGGCGGGATGCGGACAAGGTCGAGGTTGATTATTTAAGGAAGCGCGATGTCAAGAAACCAAACGGCGCGAAACCGGGGTTTGTTGTGTATTACACAAACTACTCGCTGGTCGCCTCACCAAAGATTGACGCATTGACATTAATCATGGACTGACACACAAAAACCATAAAAACCACAAAAAGGAGCACGAAATTTTGATTACTGCAGATTACCACACCCACACCGCATTTTCCGATGATTCCGATGCCGCGCCGGAGACGATGGCAGCGCGCGCCGTCGCCATTGGGCTAAAAACCTTGTGCATCACGGACCACATGGATTATCTCTACCCAAAGCGCTATGCCCCGGAAACATTTGTTTTTGACCCCGATGCATATTTTGCAAAACTCCTCCCGCTGCGCGACGCGTACCGCGGCCGCCTTGAAATCCGCATCGGCGTGGAGCTTGGGTTGCGGAACGAGCCGGGAATCCGCACGGCGTGCGCGGATTATTACAAGGAATTGGCGGGGAAATACCCGTTTGATTTTCTGATCGGTTCCACCCATATTCTGGAAGAGATGGACCCGTACTACCCGGAATACTGGGAGACCCACCGGGCGGAGGAAGGGATGCAGGCATATTTTAAGGCAATTCTGGACAATATAGATTCTTATGATATGTTTCAAGTGTATGGGCATTTGGATTACCTTGTGAGATACCTGCCGCAGGGGGCACATGGCCAGATGTCCGGGCAGGGGGATAACGCAGGGATGGGAAATGCTACACATGAAACAGGTGATGCGGCCAGCCATGACCCTGTTTCTTCGGGCTCTGGCACAATGTCGGGGCGGAATTACCGCGCCGCGGACTATATCGACCTTTTGGAGCCAATCTTAAAAAAACTTATCCACAGCGGGCGCGGCATTGAACTGAACACGGCAGGATATAAATATGGACTGCCATTTGCGCACCCACACATGGAGGTACTAAAACTTTACAAGCAGCTTGGAGGGGAAATCCTCACCATCGGCTCCGACGCACATGCCCCGGAACATATTGCCTATGATTTTGCGCGGGCAGGGACGTTGCTGACGGAGCTTGGCTTTCGCTATTATACGTTGTACCGCGGGCGGCAGCCGGTGTTTTTGCCATTGTAACGCCACGGAAAGGCTTTTTCCCTACATATCGGCGGTTCCAATCTTGGCCGCGCCCTGGGAAGACACGACGGCGTTCACCCACAAAAAAAGGTATGGATATTTCCCTTGGCCGGTAACCCGGCCAGCAAGGAAAACATCCATACCCATCCAAGGATTTCTCTTAACTTTTACCTTCCAAATCCCCCAAAGAAATCATCCCAATCAAACCCAAAACCATATCCGTTGTCATTTCCCCGGCTGCTATCTTCTTTTTCTGCCGCTTCCTCCTCAAGACCTTCCGGCTTTTCCCCCAGCGTGAGCGTGAGCGTCACGTCCTCATATTTTCCCTCGCGCAAACGCTTTACGGTAATTTCCACCTTCTCACCTTTCGCGTAATATTGCAGGTAATTCTTTAACTGCGAAATTCCGGAAATTGTCATCTTGTCAAAAGCAGTCATGATATCGCCCGCCTTCACACCCGCTTTGTCGGCTGCCAGGCCTTCCTCAACTTCCGTGATATAAAATCCCATCGGCATGTTGTAGCCGGACATGCTTGCATCCACATCCCTGCCGACAACACCAAGGTAGCCCCTCTTGTCCTCATCCACAACCTCGCGCGGTGTGCGCAGTGCAAGGTCATTTAAGATCGGGAGCGCCTTGCTGATCGGGATGGCAAAGCCCATGCCCTCCACCTTGCTGGAAGCGAATTTGACGGAATTGATACCGATTACTTCACCGTACATATTAAAAAGTGCGCCGCCGCTGTTGCCCGGGTTGATT
>CAYMGZ010000372.1:0-3444 GCA_964390095.1 uncultured Lachnospiraceae bacterium
ATCCTCATTCGAGGAAAGCAGGTCCTCAAAATCTGTCTGCTCATCGCCAAGCCTGCTCTCCGTAAGCTGTAAACGGACATAGCGCGAACCAAGGTCGGACACGGCGACACTGACGACATCCTGCTGCTTCTCCACCTTTGTCAATGCCGTGGTAAACGTGCTCTGGAGCACCTCTGTCTTTAGCACATACTCCGTATTGACAAGCTCACGCATCTCCTCGAGCTTCTTTTTCTGCTCCGGTGTCGTATTCTCGTCCTTTATCATCTCATCAATCTCGTCAAGCTTTGTTTTTGAAGCGACCACATCACTCACGGCATCCAACATGTCATCGATTGTCCGGCCAATGTTATGCTGGATTGCATCGCTGCCCTGCGTGTTGATTGTAAGTTTCTGGTTGAAGTTGATCTCGTAACTGATCTGCTGGTCTTCTTTTGTGTAAACAACCGGCTCTTTTTCCTCATCGGTCAGGTCCGTCACGGTACAGTCAAAATAATGCTCCGGCCGCAGGTCGTTTTTTACAAATCTTGTCTTTTCATAATCAACCTGGATGGCACCGTAATGCCGCCATTCCTCATAGACCTCCGGCGAGAGGATAAGTTCCCCCGTGTCGGTAAGGTAGCGGATCCCTTCCTCAACAAAGTACGCGTTCGGGTCCGTCGAGCGCATGCTCTCAATCGTCTCGGTACAGTCCTCATAAACAATGTTGCCGTCCGGGTCACGCTCCATCTCGCCGTCCTCATCCAGAGTGGCAAAACGGATCGCAATGTTCCCGTCATCATCCTCCGGCGAATCCAAATTGGAATAAGAAAGCTGGAGACGGTATCCCGTCAACATGTTCGGCTTATCCTCAAATTCCACCGATTCCGGGTCATCCGGGTCATACAGCTCCATGTCGCAGTCATTTAGGGTTTTGTGGATTGTATCAAGGTCTTCCGCCGTGAAATTTTCTGTAATGGCATATTTTTCATTTTCCTGTGCCTCGCTAAAAACAAGGCTCGTATCCGTCTTATAACCCGTGAACACATACCTGCCCGCGTAATTCGTGTCACCCTCCTGATAAACCTGCTGTTTCAACTGGGTGAGCGTCTTGATGATATCATTGCGGTCGCTTTCCTTGATTGTTCCAGTCGAACCCTGCACACAGTATGTATGCACCTGCGTTAAGATGTCGTTCACTACCGTCAGCGCACTTTCCGTCACGTCCATCCACGCCTTCGCATCCGGGACATTCTTCTTGTAATACTGATTCAGCTCTGACAAATTCGTCCGCAATTTTAACGCGCGCACGGCAATGATCGGGTCTTCCGACGGCTTTTGGATCTTCTGGCCAGTCGTGTACTGCTGCTCCAGGTTTGCCAACGTATTTTTATTATTGTTAATATTATAGAGTATACTGTTGGTCATCATTCTGGTTGTGATTCTCATGTCTTTGCCCCCTATCCAAGTTTTAACATACATCGTCCCATTTCACTGCGTGTGTATGCTATTCGCCCATATAATTAATCAGCTTATCATATATCTGGTTCATGACCGAGATTGCCTGCGATGAAAGATTGTATACAAAACGGTAACGGATCAGGTTCATTGTCTCCTCCTCCGTGTCAACACCGCTGATGGAAAGCCTCTGGTTCGTGATGCTTGCGCAGATGTTTTCCTGGTTTTTCGCAAACTGCTGCGCCTTCGCCGAATCAATGCCAATCTCCGAGACAAAAGTCTGGAAAAATGCCCCCGGCGTACCCTGATGGAACATCGAGCTGTCACGCCACAGGCCGACCAGTTCCTTCGCGACATCGGAATTCTCAATGCCGTCCACAATCTGGGATGCCGCCGCCAATTTGTACGGATCGGCATAAACGGCGGTCGTGACCTTGAAATTCGCTGCCGTAACCAAATAATAAGAACCGTAATTGACCGAATTTTCATCCTCGAGTTCCTGCGCCGCCGAGCGGATGACAATCCCTTCGTCCGCATCCTCCTCCGACTGCCCGAACACATAGTCTTTGCCCGTTACAAGATCCGCACCGTTTAAGAAATCCATCCCCTTCTCACCCTTTAAGTCCTCGCCGGATGTGTGGACTCCATTGAACGCCCGTGCAAACGTGCGCACAAACTCATTTAACTGCGCCATATAGTAAGGAATCCCTTTATAATTAATGTCACGCCCCACAATAACATCCACTTCATCCGCATCCCGCGTGACATAGCTGTCCTCCTCCAACTGGAACGTATATTCGTAATTCCCGTCTTCATCTTCCGTCACCGTAAAACCCGTATAATTATAATTGCGGTGTCCGACCGTAATCACACCCTCCGGGGCAATGTTTAATTTTGCGGCATCATTAACGTTTGTCTCGGTCACGGTTATCGTATCCTCACCGTAGCTGACCGAAGTTTTTCCTTTGAAGGCCTCGTTATTGTTGCCATCGCGCACCTCAAACAGGGCGGAGAGCGTCCCGCCGAGCGTCGCGCTCGCGCTGTTGAATTCCTGCCCGGTGCTCCACATCAGCTTGTACAGGCCATCCGCGTCCATCTGGTTGATCCTGTCCTTCTGCGGTACCGCGACCAGCCGGTTGAATTCATAGGTATCCACAAGTGTCTGCCCATCAATTTTCACCACATAGCTGCTGATGCCGACCTCCTTCCCGACAACATGCTCCTTGACTGTAATATCACAGATAGTTGAAAGCTCATCCACAAGGACATTCCTCTGGTCGCGCAGGTCGTTTGCCGTGCCGCCATTGACTTCAAGCATATTGATCTGCTTTGTCAGCGTGGCAATCTGCTGCGCATAGGAATTGATGCGGTCCGCTTGGTTCTTGATCTCAAAATTTGCCTCCTGCTGAATCGAGGTCAGGCTCGTTGTGAGTGAATTGAAATATTCACACAAATTCTGTGCCAGATTTGTGACCTGCGTGCGGCAGCTTAAGTCGGATGGATTCTTCGTAAGCTCCTCCAAACTGTTGAACAGGGAACTGAATGAAGTCGTAAAACCTTCCAGCTTCACCTCGTTGAAATAATTCTCAATCTCCGACATATAATGCTGCTTGGAAGAATATTCTCCCGACATCGTGTTGTTGTCACGGTATTTTACATCATAATACTCCTCGCGCATCTGCTCCACACCGGTCACTTCCACACCGCAGCCCGCCATGCCATACGTGCGGTTCATTCGCAGCGCGTTGCCCGCTTCCTGCCCCATGACCTGCCTTGTGTAACCGTTTGTCTGCGTGTTCGAGATGTTATGCGCCGTGGTGTTGATGCCCGACATCGAGGCGTACAGCCCGGATTTTGATATGGATAATCCAAAAAATGTATTTGGCATTTCTGTCCTCCCATTATAAGTTCCGCATATGCCCTTCCACATATGCTGTTTTTGAATTTCTCCTACAGGCGGGTTACGATATGCTCCAGCATTTCGTTCACGACCTTGATGTAGCGCGCCGC
>CAYMGZ010000373.1:0-3161 GCA_964390095.1 uncultured Lachnospiraceae bacterium
AAAACTTGGGCTGAATGTGGATGCGCTCCATTGGTACAAACTGGCGGCGGAAGGCGGGCATCCAAGTGCCTGGACGGATGTGGGGAATTATTATTTGGATGGTACCTACGTGGAAAAGGATGAGGCCTACGCGGCGCAGTGCTTTGAGAAAGACCTGCAATTCGGGATTTTGGATGCGTACCATTCTTTGGGGAAACTGTATTTTTACGGTACGGGCGTTCCGCAGGACTACAAGAAGGCATTTGAACTTCTTACCTATGCCTACGAACATGGCAGCAAACGAGGTGTGTATTTCCTTGGGAAATGTTATTTTATGGGCTTGGGAACCTTGCAGGATTATGGGAAGGCGAGGGAGTTTTTGGAGCAGGTGGACTGGGAAAATTCGGATGCGTTTTATATGCTTGGCTATATTTATGGCAGGGGCAAGGATGTGGCAGAGGATATCCCGAAGGCGGTCGCGTATCTGAAAAAGGCGAAAAATAATAATGATGCGAAGGAGGAACTTCTGCATTATAAAAAATCGCTGTTTGGGAAGTGGAGCCGCAGGTAGTCTGGCACATATCCGGAAGGGTAGTTTCCGGACACATGTCAGGGGTTAGATAGGTTTGGCGGCAGTGTGGTTGTGGGAGAAAAAATTTTCTCTTGACAAACAATTTATTCCGCGTTATACTTGTGTCCAACATAATTTCATATCCGATTGCTATGAGAAGAACGAGTAAGGGTCATGAGGCTTTACAGAAAGTTGCCGGCGGATGAGAGGCGCAAAGACGAAGATTCTGAATACATCTTTGAGCATCACACGGAACGAAAACATGCCGGTAGGGTTTCCAGCCTTGATTTTGGGATTGGGAATGCAGGCAGGTTTTTTAGTAGGCTGTGACGGTTCCCGCACCCGTTACCGTGCTAGGGTATCACCAGAGATCAACCGGCTTGGTCTGGCCAGCAGGCTGGAGTTTTTGGTTTCTGCGTACTCGAAAAGGTTGGCTGTGTGAGCAGCCAATGAACTGAGGTGGTAACGCGGACATTTCGCCCTCTGCAGATTGCAGGGGGCGTTTTTTTTGTGCGCAGGCGCGCATATGGAAATTAGCGGTTTCACGGCATGCGGGCCGCGCGGCGGGTAGGGGGGATTCCCCTGCCTGATTTTGCGTGCCATGGATGGAAATTTTTCTTTACCCGGCTGTTGGGGTATTTGCATCCCGTATCCCGTGCAAAAAGCTTGTCGGATGGAAAGTATGTTGTTTTTGTGGAATGCTTCACATGTATTGGTGAAAAAAACCGTAGAAAAAAATAGAAAAGATATCGTTACACAATCAAAAGTGCCATAAAAACAGGTTTTTATGATGTTTGGGTAATTTGTTATTTTGCCTTGCCAAGCAGATGGAAAGTTTTCGGAAGGTTGTAAAAATACTCAAAACCCAAAAAAGTCACAAAAAAACAGAATGTGAGGAAAAGAATATGATATTATCCCAAAAACCAGAAATAGAAGAACTTGTTGCAGAACAGTTAAAAATTTTCAAAAAAGGAACGCTTGAAATCTTGCAGGAGGATGAACTTTCGCAAAAGATCCGCAATTCCATTATGCAAAAACGTCCGCTTACGGTCAAGCTCGGCCTTGACCCAAGCGCGCCGGACATCCACCTGGGGCATACGGTTGTGCTGCGCAAGGTGCGCCAGATGCAGGAATTCGGACACCGCGCGGTTATTATTATCGGGGATTTTACCGGGAAGATCGGTGACCCGACCGGGCGCTCCAAAACAAGGAAGCAGCTGTCTGAGGAACAGGTGCGCGAAAATGCCGCGACTTACATGGAACAGATTTTTAAAGTGCTTGACCGCGAAAAAACGGAGGTGGGTTTTAACAGCGAATGGCTGGCAAAGCTTGATTTTGAGGCGGTCATCCGGTTAGCGGCAAGCACGACGGTCGCAAGGCTTTTGGAGCGGGAGGATTTTTCAAACCGTTACCGCAAACAGGAGCCGATTGGGCTGCATGAATTTTTTTATCCGCTGATGCAGGCGTATGATTCCGCCCATATCCATGCGGATATCGAGCTTGGTGGGACCGACCAGACCTTTAATATTTTGATGGGGCGCACGCTGCAAAAATCCATGGGGCAGGAGGCACAGATTGCTATTTTCATGCCGCTCCTTGTAGGGCTTGACGGCGTGGAAAAAATGAGCAAGAGTTTGGGGAATTATATCGGTGTTAACGAGGCACCAAACGTTATGTTCAAAAAAGTGATGGAAGTGCCGGATAGTCTGATTTTAAGCTATTTTGAACTTGTCACCGACCTGCACCCGGATGAGGTCGGGAAACTTGCCGCAAGGCTTTCGGATGGAGAAAACCCAAGGGATATCAAACTTTTGCTTGCGGAAAATATCACGGGGCTTTACCATGGCGCACAGCAGGCAGCAAAGGCAAAAGAATATTTTCTTTCCGTTTTTTCCGGTGGGGAATTGCCAAAGGATATGCCGCATATTCCCTGCACGGATGAAAGGTCATTGCTTGACATTGTGCCGCATTTGGTCAAGGCTGGTATAACTGCGTCCGGGAGTGAGTTCCGCAGGCTGGTGAAACAGGGCGGCGTGTCGATGAACGGGAGACGGGTGACGGAGGTGGGCACACCGCTTGATCTGCCGGAAGCTGTTTTGAAAATCGGGAAGAAAAATTTTATTTGTTTTGATACTGTGAAAACCCTGTAAAAAATTTATTTGTTCCGGTATGCGCAGTGGTCCGTAAAAAAATTATAATGTCCACTTGACTCTCCACTTAACTGTAATGATATGATGACAATGCAAGAGGATGATGGCACTGGAAAGGAGGAATTTATGTACAAGATCGGCGAACTTTCAAAGCTTAGCAAAATCCCGGTAAAAACGCTGCGGTATTACGACAGTGAAGGGCTTCTGCGCCCGGACCATATCGACCCGATGACGGGCTACCGCTATTATAATGCGAAAAAATTATCGGATTGCTACCGCATTGTGGCGCTGAAGGAACTGGGCTTTAGGCTGGGGGAGATCAAGGAGTTTTTTTCCCTGCCAGGGGATGGGGTTTTGGGGGTCATTCAGGCAAAACAGCGCGAATTATGCGAATTGAAGCAGCAGACCGAGTACCGCCTTGGTGTTCTTGCAAGTCTGGATTCCATGTTAAAGGAGGATGC
>CAYMGZ010000373.1:3171-3424 GCA_964390095.1 uncultured Lachnospiraceae bacterium
CTATGTTTGATGTTGTGGTAAGAAAGAGCGATGAGATCCGTTTGGCGTATGTGCGTAAGGTGGTCGCGGACTGGGAGGAATGCGGGCGGGTGCTGCAAGAATTGCGCTGCGCCCTGCCTGCGGGGCTTCTTGGATGCAGGCAGGTGGTCATTGACTATGAGACTGAATTTGTGGAAGAAAATTTTGACCTTGGCATCGGTGTGGAAATTACGGGGAGCCTCCCTAAAAATAGTAAAATATTGGAAAAAACCAT
>CAYMGZ010000374.1:0-3414 GCA_964390095.1 uncultured Lachnospiraceae bacterium
CCCGAACCCAATAACCGGCTCGCCGGAATACATAGGAAGGGAGGTGCGTGATATGACAGCTGCGGATATCATTTTGATATTTATAGGGATAATTGGCTTGCTGATTTCCTTTGGTAGTCTGATTGTTGCGTTTCTGACCTTTCTCGATAAGAGAAACAGTAAGAAGAAATAAAAAACGCCTATCCTGTCTGCACACAGGATAGGCAAAGCTCGTAAGAGCAAAGCATCATGTGGGAGCATCCACCATTGGAATGGGGAACTCCGTTTTTGGATACCTGTTATCAGCAGGTGTCCTTCTTTATATTCAATATACCACAATCTGCGCAGAGTTTCAAGTGCTTTTTTCAGATTTTTCCGGACACCCGAGTTTGTTCAGATATCCAACTAACTTCTGGCTCGTACCTGAGTACGGAAGGAAGACATGCTGTTTCATTTTTTTTGTGACCAATTCCTGGTTTTCCGGTCTTTATAAGCAAAGAGAAGGAGGTGGGCATAACAAATGATGGAAGATTCCCAGATCATTGAATTATACTGGCAGCGCTCGGAGCGTGCCATTTCCGAGACGGAGCAAAAATACGGGAATTACTGCCATTCTATTTCATACCGCATTTTAAAGGACGAAGAAGACGCGAAAGAATGTGTCAATGATACGTGGCTGCGTGCATGGGAACATATGCCGCCGCAGCGCCCGACATTATTTTCGGCTTTCCTTGCAAAAATTACCAGAAATCTTTCGCTGAACCGCTACGAGAAACAAAATGCTGTAAGGCGCGGGGGCGGGGAGGTGACGGTGGTGTTGGAGGAGCTTGAGGAATGCGTTCCGGCGGGCGGGGGCGTGGAAGAATCCGTTGATTTAAAACAGTTGACCGCCTTGCTTGACCGGTTTCTGGGGCAGCTTGGCGAGGAAAACCGGCGGCTGTTTGTGCTGCGCTACTGGTATCTTTATCCGGTGAAAGAGCTGGCCGTCCGCTGCGGCATGGGGCAGAGCAAGGTGAAAATGCGCCTGATGCGGATGCGGGATGATTTGAAAGGATTGCTTGAACAGGAAGGATATTCGGTATTTTAGGGGGCGGGCGCGGAACCCAACAACAGCATATGGAACTTTAAAACAGTATGTGCGCGGACAGTGCCGACAAGGGATTGATGGAAGCCATGTAAAGAGAAATACCTTGCTCTGGTAGTTGGAACTGGGAGGGCACATAAGGAACTTAATATGGGAGGATCGTATGAAAAAAGAAGATTTATTACATGCAATGAACGATATTGACAGCCGCTATATACAGGACGCGGAAGCCGGGAGGGCGAAAAGCAGGCAGAAAAAATTTGTGATGGCCGGTATCGCTGCCGCCGCCTGCCTTTGCATCGCTATCGGTGTGGGGGGGTTGGTATCCGGGCGGGGGAAGGCGGTCTCCGAGGATGGGGTGGACAAGGAAGAAGGAACGCCAACGCCCACACCTTCTTCATCGTTACAGGAAAAACTGCCAGATGGAAATACCGTAGCGGATGCCCCATTTGGGAATTTCCAAAATCTAACACAAAATTCCGTTTATGCGGACTATGCCATCGTGCAGGCAAATTACCCGGAATGTGCACCCTACCCGGATGAGGAAAAAATCGAGGCAGGTTCTTTGCAGGGAGAGATCGATACCCTGTGGACAGCCTGGAACGAGCAAAGGAAGGAGCGGATTGAGTACATCGGGCAGTCGGAAGCTTACCAGGAAAGTCTGTATCCGTTTTATAGGGCAACGATGAACGAACTCCTTGTCAGCGATGAAACCATAAACCGCACATATTCGCCGTTAAATTTTTATATGGCGCTTTCTATGCTGGCAGAGCTGACGGACGGGAATTCCCGCGCACAGATTTTGGCGCTGCTTGGCGCGCCGGACCTTGCGGCGGTGCGGGAGCGCGCTAAGGTGCTGTGGATGGCAAATTACAGCGATGATGGCATGGTAACAAGTATTTTGGCAAATTCACTGTGGCTGCGGCAAGGTGAGGAATATACGGAGGAAACCATGCGGACATTGGCGGATGTTTACTATGCATCGGCATTTCGCGGGGAAATGGGGTCGGAAGGATATACACAGGCGTTCCAGGCGTGGATCAATGCACAGACCGGCGGGCTTTTAGGGGAACAGGCCGGGGCGCTTTCCCTGGATCCGTCCACGGTCTTAGCGCTTGTCAGCACGATTTATTACAGCGCACAGTGGCAGGATTTGTTTTATGAGAATAATACAAAGGAAGGGGTTTTCCATACGGCGGGCGGGGATGTTACCTTTGATTTCATGCATCAGGAAAAGTATGATATGCTCTACCGCGGGGAAGGTTTTTCTGCCATCCGCCAGGGGCTGGAAAGGGGCGGGAACATGTGGCTGTTCTTGCCGGATGAGGCGGCGGGTGTCAACGATGTTGCCGCAGGGGATGGGATGTTGGAACTGCTCCGGTCAAGCGTGGATTGGGAGGATAAGTTTTACGCAAAGATTAACCTTGCAATGCCGAAATTTGATGTGGCATCGGAAATCGATTTGGTGGAGGGAATGCAGGCGATGGGGATTACGGATGTTTTCGATGCATCTACCGCGGATTTTAGCCCGATCAAAGAAAATGCAGACGGACTTTATCTGGGTGAGGCAAAACATGCTTCGCGTGTCATGGTGGATGAGATCGGCTGTACGGCTGCCGCGTACACTATGATGGCGATCGATGAATGTGGTCCGGCCACACCGGAGAAGGAGGTTGATTTTGTGCTTGACCGCCCGTTCCTGTTTGCAATCACCGGGGCGGATGGCACGGTGCTGTTTATCGGGGTGGTGGAGGAACCGTAAGATTGCGGTTTTTATATTGCCAGAATCTACGAAGATTAACTTTTCATGGGGCTGCCGCATTAAGAAAATTCAATTCTTATTGCGGCGGCCTTGTTTTTTGTAAGGGAGGTTAAATGTGTTTTGGTTACTGGGTGCAAAGTTTTTATTGCCTATATGGACGTACAGGATTATAATTAATGGATAGGGAAGGATGTGTTTTTATGATGGAGAGATTAACATGGAAACAAATGCAGGAACAGTATCCGGATCAGTGGGTTGGCTTCATTGGTTGATAAACGGGTATATATTTCGGTGTGGACAGAGACGGATGGCAAATAAATTTAAAAAAGAGAATGCCATTTTTGGAAAAAGTAAAGAAAGAATAGGATTTTTGGAAAGGATAGTTATAATAAAAGCAGTAGATATGAAAGAGATTGCAGAGTGTGTAAAAGTAATCAGGGATAGTTTTTCCACGGTTGCAAATGAATTTGGTCTTACGGCCGAAAATGCCCCGAGGTTTACGGCATTTGCAACTACAGAAGGAACGCCTGAACTGGCATTTAACAGGGGAACATAGGCCGATGTACGCATTTTTTGATAATGGAATTAT
>CAYMGZ010000375.1:0-278 GCA_964390095.1 uncultured Lachnospiraceae bacterium
AAATCGACTTAGGACATACATCCGCCAAAAAGATCAGGAGGCAAAAAAATCCTATGAATAAAGCAGTATATCAGCGCTATCTGGAAACCAGTGTTTATACCGATATCGGGGCGTACAAGGATTTGATCTTATCGCTGCCGGACGATATCCCTTCCATAGGGATCTTAGTCTGTGACCAAATCACCCACCCGTCCATGTATTTTACGGAGCCATCGCCGTATTTGGAAAATACCTATTTTGGAAAATTTTCTTCCTACCAAAAGGAACGTTTTAAAAAC
>CAYMGZ010000375.1:288-3400 GCA_964390095.1 uncultured Lachnospiraceae bacterium
TATTGCGCCTTGACAAAACAGGATTTACAAAAGGCAGGGATGTGACAAAAAGAATCACCGTATCCTGCAGGCAGGCTTCGGTATTATTCAGCGCGATTTTGAAAGCAAAAGGGATTCCGTGCCGCTGCCGGGCCGGTTTCATGGATTTTGGCGATGTGGGTGAGAGTTATGTGGAGCATTGGGTTAATGAATACTGGGATTTTAACGAAAACCTCTGGGTTCTGGCCGATGTTGATGGCTACTATGAATACGAGCAGCGCTTTGGCTACAGCCAGTTCGAGCTGCCCCGCCGGAAATCCGTGACCGCATCGGAGGCATGGCTTGCTGAACAATGAGATTTTTTATTCCTATCAGCCATTATACCTCCGGGGTGGGGTACAGGCGTTAAGTGAAAAAGAATTATGTGAATTGGATGAATTGGCAAAATTGCTTGCGGAGCCTGACCAAAATATCGGGCAGATCGAACATTTGCGGGAGGTAAATGAAAAGTTGTTTGTTCTGACGAATCATACGCAGAATATTTATTATGATGTGTTCCAATGATGCGATGGATAAAATAGAAGACTCAATAACAAAACTTATTCCAACGCTTGACGAGAAAACAAGAAAATGCTACAATCACCCAGTGAAAAAACAACATTCGAGGTGGAATATGGTGAAATATAAAATTGCAATTTTTGACTTGGATGGTACAATCCTAAACACGCTAGCGGACTTGGCGGACAGCACCAATTACGCCCTCCTAAAAAACGGGCTGCCGGGGCGCAGCGTGGAGCAGGTGCGTTTGTTTGTCGGCAATGGGATTCGCAAACTGATCGAGCGGGCGGTGCCGGAGGGGAGTGATGAGGCACTGATTCAGCGAGTGCACGAGGATTTTACGGAGCATTATAAGGTGCACTGCGCGGACAAGACAAGGCCTTATGAGGGGATCATGGAGCTGTTGCGTGCGCTCCGGGCAGCGGGGCTTAAAACGGCGGTCGTCTCGAACAAGGCGGATTACGGGGTGCAGGCGCTGTGCGAGGACTATTTCCCGGGGCTGTTTGATTTTGCGGTTGGGGAGCGGACCGGCATCCGCCGCAAGCCGAACCCGGATTCGGTTTTGGAGGTGCTGAAAAAACTTTCCGCCACGCAGGCGGAGGCAATCTATATCGGGGATTCCGATGTGGATATCGAAACGGCGAAAAACGCGGGGCTTGCCTGCATCTCGGTTACTTGGGGCTTCCGCGACCGGGAATTTTTACAGCGGTATGGCGCGGTAATGTTTGCAAAGAAACCGGAGGATGTTTATAAGGAAATCTGCGGCGCTGCCGGGAACGTCAGATAAGGGGGCATGTTTGAAAATACGGAATCATGAAAATAAAATTTGTGCAAACCCTGGAGGGTATTTGCATGGGAATCTGTGAAATTACCGGGAATTTAAAGTTATAGCGGGAATGTGGTTGCCAGTATTGCAGACCGGCGCATCACCGGCAACCAGCACCCTTTTAACATGCCCCTTTACTTCACGGGCATATATTTATCAAGGTATTCCTCTACTTTTTCCATATATGCTTTCATGACAGCGTTGTCGTTCTGTATGCCGTGACCCGAATGGGAAGCCTCAAAAATTTGATAATCAACGCCGTTATCATCAAGCGCTTTCACCAAATGCCGCACTCCGTTCCAAGGCTGTACCCGGTCGTGTGTGCCGTAAAGAAGAAGGCTTGGGCAGGAGGTTTGATTGACAAAGCGGAAGGCGGAAATAGGTTTCATAAGCTCTGCATATTCACCGGAGGTAATCATTTCCGGCGTTAATTCCACACCGCCCATAACCCCAAACAGATTTGCGGCTGCTTCCGGATTTTGGTCAAGGCCATATATACCCCAATCTTCGGCATAAAAACTAGAAGGGCCGACCATCTCAAAAAGTAATTTTACGGGAACAGGGGATTCGGCAGCATCCCTGTATGCGTAGAGCATGGCAAGACAACCACCGACAGAGCCGCCGGACATTGTTATTTCCGTGATATTATATCCGAGTTTTTTCGCTTCTTCAATAACAATAGGCATTGCAGCCTTGATTTCATTTGATTGGGTGAGGACACTGGCGTTGTTTGTTTCGGTACGAAGTGTATAGTTAATACCGCAGGCTACATATCCCTTGCTGCACAGCCATGACAAAATTTCTTTATCACCTGCTTTATCCCCGCTTGTAAAGCCCCCTGCATGAAGGTAAACAACAAGACCATAGCTTTCTTTCGTATTATCTTTCGGTAGATAGAGATCAAATTTATTTGCTTCACCGTCTCCGTATGCAATGTCGGTTTTTCGTGTTCCGATATCATCGCTCCATTCTACACTGTAATTCTTGGACCACGATGGAGTAATGACAAATTTTGATATTACTCCGCCAATAAAAGCTAAAATAAAGACTAAAATTCCGGTTCCGATCGGCATGGTTTTCTCCTCTCTGTTAGCTGTTGATATTTTCTTTCTACTGTGCTACAATAAGTACGGTGAGACAACTGTATTGTCAGAACGATCATATCATCGGGCTTTCGCCCTGTCAATAGGAGGCGGCAAAATGAGACAAACACAAAAAAATGTATCACCGATGAGCAATGAAGGACGTAATGCATATGTAATTGAACATATTACGGATGCGCTTTTGGAATTGCTTTGGAGCAAGCCGATTGGAGATATATCGATCCGTGAACTATGCGATCTTGCCATGATAGGCAGAGCTTCGTTTTATCGGAATTTTGGAAGTAAAGAAGATATATTGAGAAGATATATCAACCGCATTTTTAAAGAATGGATGGACATGGCCGAAAAAAATGAAAATCCCCCTCTTAGCGACCTACTTTGTTTGATGTTCAGCCATTTTGAAAAATACAGGGATTTTTACAGCCTGCTTAATAAAAGAAAGCTTACCTACCTTTTGAAAGATATGATTATCGGGCTTTGTGGACCAAAGACAGAACATTCAAAAGAAGAAGCATATGCAAGGGCATATGTTGCCTATATTTTATACGGTTGGATCGAGGTATGGTTCCAAAGGGGAATGCGGGAATCGGCAGAAGAAATAGCGGATATGTTTGCGTACTTAATAAAGTTATAATATCAACTGGAT
>CAYMGZ010000376.1:0-3394 GCA_964390095.1 uncultured Lachnospiraceae bacterium
GTCAAAGCGGTACGCGCTGCGGCCAAGAAAACATTTTTTCGCATATGCAAAATAAGGTGTCAGTCTCATCATCATCGCCCCTCCCTCTACAGCACCTCCCCGCTGTAAATTTTCCGGATAATACTCTCGATCTCCGGTTCCGAAATGTTCATATCACGGATGCTATAATGTCCAAGCAAGTGGTTCATCAGCTCGTTGATATGTACTTTATGGCTTTCAAAAACAAACCGCTTTTTGTTATGGCCTAAATCGACAACCTTGACATCCGGCATTGCCCCAACCTCCTGCGGCCCGGCAAATTCCACATCGAGCTGTCTCGTTGTCCCGTAGCGCTTTCGTATCCCCGGCAGCGTGCCATCATAAACCTTACTTCCTTTATCAATGATAATCAGGCGGTCACAGGTTTTCTCAATATCCTGCATATCATGCGTTGTAAACAACATCGTCACATTGTCCTGCCCGTTCAATTCACGGATAAAATTCCGTATCGTTTCCTTGCCGACCACATCCACGCCGATGGTCGGCTCGTCAAAAAACACGATTTTCGGTGAATGCAGCAAAGCCGCGACAATATCCGCGCGCATCCTCTGCCCAAGGGAGAGCTGCCGCACCGGCTGGTTTACAAAGCCCCCCATATCAAGCATTTCTATGTAACGGTCCAGATTTTTTTGATAAACCGCATCCGGAACACGGTATATGGCCCTTAGCAGCTCGAAACTGTCGATCACAGGCAGGTCCCATTGCAGCTGTGATTTCTGCCCGAACACCACCCCGATGCTGCCAACATAGGCTTTGCGCTGTTTATAAGGGATAAAACCGCCAACCCTGATCTCGCCGCTCTCCGGGAACAAAATGCCGGACAGCATCTTGATCGTCGTAGACTTGCCCGCGCCGTTCGGTCCGATGAACCCGACCATTTCCCCCTCACCGATCGTAAAATTCAAATCTTTTACCGCTTCCTTTTTTTCGTACTTCGGCGCAATTAAATTGGCAAGCATCCCCGCCACACCGCTTTTCCGCCTGTTGATGCGGAAGGTCTTACTCACATTTTTTACTTCGATAAAACTCATTCTTTCCCCCCTTTTCCTCTGCCAAACCTTTTCCAAAATTAGAATTTCAAATTCATACCATTCTTCCATCCACCTGATAAATCCCCATATTTTCCAACGTCGGTTTTTGGATCTTCACCTCAAGTACCTCGGTCTGCGCGAGTACCCGCTTTAAAATCTCCACTGCCGTGACATGGTTCGAATTATAAAAAAGCGTCAGCTGATTTCCTTCGATTTTATACCGCATCACTGGAAGATCTTCAAAATCCGGCAGCTCCCCGCCAAAAACAATTGTCATCGCATCCACCGGCACGAATTGGCTGCGCAGTCTCTCCCCACTCCCATAAAACGCCATCCCTCCGTCCTTTAACAGCACAAAGCGCGTACATAGCTTTGCAATCCCCACCATATCGCTGGAAGCCGCGACCACCGTCAACCCCTGCTGCCCGCGTTCTTTCAGAATATCGCACAGCGCGGCTTTCCCGTTTTCGTCAAGCCCTGCATTCGGTTCATCCAACAAAAGCAACCTCGGCCTTATGGCAAGCGCTGCGGAAAGCTCTGCACGCACACGCTGTCCCAGCGAGAGCCCCTTCACCGCTTCGTGCTCAAACGCTGCAAAATCAAGACGTTTTGAAAGCTCTTTGTATTCTTCCCAAAAACTCTTTTTCGGGATGTGGTACATACAACGTACCAGCTCAAACCCCTGCCTGATTGTATCGTTGCACTCAAGCAGAGGCATCCCTGTAAAATACGCGGAAATAACGGTCCGGGAATCCTTGCGCCAGTCACGCGGTTTCCTCCCAAACACCCGCACGCTCCCGCCCTCCGGCGCAAGCAGTCCACACGCGAGTTTCAACAGCGTTGTCTTCCCGCCCCCCGGGTTCCCAAGCAGTCCGACGCGTTCCCCCTCCGGTATATGGAGGGACAGACCGTCAAGTGTAAATTTTTTTACATTCACGAAATCAACCATACAGCCCAAGCACCCTTTCCTGCCCAAAATAAATATATCCCCTGCAACCTTCCATTGCAAGGGACTGGGATGAACACCACTCAAACAGGGATAAACGCACAGGCACAAAACCAGCCGTCGTCCTCATAAAAATCACAGATACCGCCATATTTTCCCACAATCTCCCTCGTCCGGGCGACCCCAAGCCCATGGACACCTTTATCTTCCTTCGTGGAATGAAGATCGGGATTTTGTTCCAGCACGGACCCGCTGATCTTATTTTTCACAAATATGGTTTCATAATCCCTGCGCTTCGTAATTCCGACAAAAAGCTCCGGCTCGCCCTCCGCGCGGCACGCCTCAATCGCATTGTCCAAAAGATTTGACAAGAGTGCGGAAAAATCCAGACTTTCCATCCGCCCAAACGGCAGATTTTCAATCTCCGCCTTGACCGATATGCCCTGTTTCCTCGCATCGTTTAACTTCTCGTTCAAGATATGGTTCATCAGCAGGTTTCCCGTTTCCACATAGCTGTGGACCGCGTTTAATTTGTCCAAAATCTGCGAGGTATATGTCCTTGCCGCGTCATATTCCCCGCTGTTCAAATACGAGGCGATCACCATCAGATGGTTTTTCATATCATGCTTGAGCCTGCGCGCATTTTCATGCAACTTACGGATTTCATCGTCCTGCCTGCCAAGCTGCCCGGCGGATGCCTTCAACTCGTTCCACTGATATTCCAGTTCTGCTTTTTCACCGGACAGGCGGTCGCACTCCTGTGCGAGCCATTCATATTCTTTCCGCCATTCTTTTTCCTTCCGCTTTTTCATCCGGCATCCCCCATTTCCCCATCCCCTCTGTTCCTGTCCGGCAGCCGTTACCTGAAAACGCTGTGGGATGGTGCATATGTTTTTTTATTCGTTCATGTTCCAAGCATCCATTTCATCAACCGGCGCTTTGCATCTTTCGCATAACTCCTGCCAACCGGGATGCGCACCCCATCCCATAACACTACCTCATCCACGCCAAGCGACTGTACCGCCGCCTGGTTTACCAAAAAGCCTTTGTGGATGCGCACAAACCCGTCACCAGAAAGCGCCGCTTCCACATTGCCCAATGTTTCACGGAAATGGCAGAACATTTCCCCGGAATTTTTTCCTGTTCCCTTGGAAAACCCTGCCGCTGCCCCATCCCCGTGCAGAAAATTTCCCTCCCGCACAAAAAGTTTTAAATAATTTCCCTCCGCCTCGAAATATAAAATATCCTGAAGCGGGAGTTTTCTTTGTGCACCCGCCGACTGAAAACAAAAATGCCGCTTCCTTACAGAAAGTTTTTTTACACAATCCGTAAGCAGCCCCGCCAATTCCTCCGCCATATGGCTTTTGCGCACAAAACC
>CAYMGZ010000377.1:0-3375 GCA_964390095.1 uncultured Lachnospiraceae bacterium
TAACGGTTCTCCCAGTCATGGCTGCCCGAAGCGATGGGGCTGTTGTTCTCATCAACCAGCACGGCCTTGATCCTCGTGGAACCAAACTCAATGCCGAGCACCGTCCTGCCCGCCTCCAGCGCGTTTTTTACATCATATCCCATAAGTTAACCTCCGATTCCTGCCGGTCTCGTTCACGGCATGGTTTGTTTTGTTATCTAGTATACATTAAAGTATTTTCGTTTTCAAGAGGGGGATGTAAGTTTTCCATATTTATTTCCGTTTTTTCCTGCCTATGGTTTTTTTTCAGCAAAACCCCCCATCCCCTGATTTGTCTTCCAAAGACTTCCCGCCAACAGTTTCCCATGCTCCAAAAACTCCTGCACAATATCCGCCGCAAGCCCTAGGTCATTGAGCGCCAGCATCTTTGGCACCGGGCTTTGTCCGCCAATCTCCACGGGGGAAAGCTCCGAACCCTTCGTATAATCAGGGTTGTAACAACTATAATAAACCGCACGGTCATCATCCATATAATTGATGGCCACCCAATCCCCGGAAAATTCCAGTGTCAGGAAGGGACCTTCCCCAAAGCTGTCCAAAGACAGGAACAAAACCGCCACATCCCCCTGACGGATCAGGCGGACAAGCTCCCCTGTCAACTCCTTTGCCCGGTCGGCGGGAAGCCTTGCCCAATTATCCTCATCCCACGCCAGCTGGCAGAATTTTTCCCAGACAGGGGGCAACTTTGCGTCCATCCAAAATTGTGCCGACACATGGCGCACCTTGACGCTCCCCCCGCAGGAAAGCACGGCTTGCTCACCGCGCAGGATGGCAAGATGGTCAAATTCATCATCCCGGAAAAAAGGTTCTTCCGTATTTTGCTTACTGCCATCCTCCCCGGCCGCTTTATCCGCTTTCTGCTCCCCGCCCTTATCTTTTTGCAGTCCTTTTGGTTCCATTTCCGAAATCTTTGGCTCTGTCTTTATGATCAACGGGTTTTCCGGCGGCACATCCTCCCCGCCATCCGTCAGGATATACTCCCAGATTTTTTCCTTCTCCCGTATTTCTTCCATCACACGCCGCGCCGTTAAAACGGAAAGGTTTTTGAGCCTTCCTTCCTCCGGCAAACAGACATAGCGCAGGGCGGGCAGATTTTCGAGTATCTTACAGTCCGTAAATTTCGTGTTCCAGAGGTTGAGATAGGAAAGCTGCCTGCATTCCGCCAAAAAGGAAAAATCTTCCAAATCAACGTCCCACAAAAACAATGCGCGCAGGTTTGGCAGTTTTGCAAGCAGGGAAAAATCCCCTTCTTTTTCCAAAACCAAAGAAGATTCTTTTCCACCAACCTCCCCGAAAGCCGGCTCTGCGCAAACGGCCTTACCCTCTCCGGACAATTCCTTGGAACAGCAGGCCAAAAGTGACTTCTTTTGCGGGGAAACTTCCATACCCAAACTGTCCAACTGAGTTATTTCCATCAATTCCGCAGGCGTTTTGGGGAAGCCGCCCAAACTTACAGTGATCCATTGGATCAGCCTTTTGTCCGCCGTATATGCGGCAGGAAGGGGCGGCATGGTTTTATGCCCGCATCCCTTCTTTTGTCCTTGGGGCGTTCTGCAAAATCCATAATGCCAGCTCTCCCGCGCCTCTTTTTCCGGCTTGGTTTCCACCCTCGCGGGAAGTTCCTTTAAAACTTCCTTATGGATGAGGGTGCGCCGGTCCGGCAATATGGCATACTGCAAGGCGGGCAGGTCTTTTAACAGCGCACAGTCCGAGAAATTTGTTCCGCTTAAATCAAGTTTTTTTAACCGCTTTAACTGCGAAAGAAAAGAAAAATCCTCCACACATAGAACCCAATGGTTTTTAAACTGCAGCGTGTGTAGGTTTTCCATCGCCCCGACTGCCGAAAAATGCCCGGGGGCATACTCCATCCAATTTAAGAAAACAAAACCGGGTTCCCCGGCAAAATTATGTTTGTCAAAAATGGTCAGTGCCTTGACCTTTGTAAGATCCCTTGGGTTTCCCGGCAAATTGCCCATGGTTTCTTTGAGCGCGCCAAGCAATTTCGGGTCGAATTTTACAATTTTCCCCTTTTCCATAAAAATCCCCCCATCCACGTTTTTATACCGGCATCCCGGTATGGTATGAACGGCTGCCCAGTACGCTTGCAAAGAGCTTTAAGGCTCTTTCATAGCATATTTCGATTTCCTGTAACGTGGCCGCTCCCTTTGTTCCCTCCTCCTCCATCCACAGCGCAATCCTTACGACCTCCTCCAAGGCATCCAGCATTTCCTTGTATTCCCTGCGTCCGGTCTGGAACAGGGCATTCATTTTTCCCCATTCTTCCTTCCCGATCCCGTAACAGTTGTCATTCACAAAAAGCCCTGCCAAAAACGGATGCTGGTATATGAATTTTTCCAGGGAACAAAATATCCCCTCCTTTTTCCCGCGTGGGTCACGGATCAGGTACTGCACGGTGCGGACGCAGAAAAGCACGGCGCGCACGGAGGCTTCGCTCATATTGGGGCGGTCATAAGTTTTGTTGTAGGCCCTTGCGACCAGACGGGCGACCACCCGCCGTTCTTTTGGGTTTAAGTACACCATTTTCCTTTGGTTTAACTCGCCTGCCAGTTTGGGCTGCCCCTCCCGCCTTTGTGTGTAATGCTCTAAGAAATAGTGGTCCATCGCACATTCGTAGCGGAAGTGGATGCCCGTCTTCTCATGCGCAGAAACTTTGTGCGCACGGGGCTTTTTGCGGATGCGGATGCGCGGGTTCCCGTCATTCACACGCCCGGTCTCCCCTTTTTCAAGAAGTGCTGCTTCCTCCTCGATGTAGGCGTACACATGTGGGTGGCAATGGACATCCAGCGCGTAATGCCCGATGAAACCGGCGAGGTAGGCAATGCCGGTCTCGCGGTCATTTCCGGATAGCGCAAGCGCTTCCCGCAGCATACAGCGCAGGAATTCCCCACATTTTTCCTCGTGCAGCCTTGAACCGGGGGTTGGGTGTACAAGGAGTTGGTCCGGCGCGAAATAGAAGAAGATGTCGGGGCCGGACAGGCCGAAGGAAAATACTTTTTTGTGTTTACGCACCATTGCTTTTAGTGTATTTTCCGGCATGTCGTAGTAGCCGAACCTTCCGAAGATGTAATGTGTATAAAATGCTGGCATTGTTTAAGATGCTCCTTTCTGGTTTCTGTTTATGGTAATGGGATTGGTAGTTTGCCCTTTTAATGCCTTATTGTGTGGTTTGTGTTGATCCATTTTCCGTGTTGTCCAACGGGTTTTTTGAAGGCTTTGCGCAAGTTATGGAAAAGTTTGGAAAAATCAGCACAGGTGTAATCTCTGGCGATATTATACCATGTCGTTCCGACATGTTCCCTCCGGGGGATGCACACG
>CAYMGZ010000378.1:0-3366 GCA_964390095.1 uncultured Lachnospiraceae bacterium
GGAAAGGTCCGAAGCGTACCGTAGCAAACAAGAAGAAGTAATTTAAGCATATGCGGAATTAAAACAGCATATGGCCGGACAGTGCCTGTTGGAATTTCTGGGAGGAACGGACAGAAATTTCAACATCGGTATTTGGTGCTGGGAGGGCATATGCGGAACTATAAATAGGAGGTTTAGAACATGGCTAAGAAGACAGTGGCGGCAGCGAAAAAAACTGCGAAGAAGCGTGTCAGAAAAAATGTTGACCGTGGACAGGCACATATCCAGTCATCTTTCAATAATACAATTGTTACCCTTACCGATTCGGAAGGGAATGCACTTTCCTGGGCAAGCGCAGGTGGCTTAGGCTTCCGTGGCTCCAGGAAATCGACACCTTACGCGGCACAGATGGCAGCGGAGACGGCGGCCAAGGCAGCGTTACCTCATGGCTTGAAATCCGTGGAGGTTATGGTAAAGGGTCCGGGTTCCGGCAGGGAGGCTGCGATCCGCGCGCTTCAGGCATGCGGCATCGAAGTAACGAGCATCAAGGATGTCACTCCGGTTCCACACAACGGATGCAGACCGCCAAAGCGTAGAAGAGTCTAATAGGAGGTAAAAAACGATGGCAAGAGATATGGGTCCTGTATTAAAGAGATGTAGGTCGTTGGGCATTGAGCCGAGTTATCTCGGCATTGATAAGAAGTCGAAGAGGAATTTCATGCGGGCAGGCAAGAAAGTAAGCGAGTACGGCCTGCAGCTGCGTGAGAAGCAGAAAGCAAAATTCGTTTACGGCGTACTGGAGAAGCCTTTCCGCAACAATTTCGAGAAGGCAAAGAAATTAAAGTACGGTACAACGGGTGAGAATATGATGATCCTCCTTGAGTTAAGGCTTGACAATGTTATGTTCCGCCTGGGGTATGGCAGGACGAGGACGGAGGCAAGGCAGATCGTTGACCATAAGCATGTGCTTGTAAACGGAAAATGTGTAAACATCCCATCCTATCAGGTAAAACCGGGCGATGTAATCTCCATTAAGGAGAAGGTGAAGTCCATGCAGAGATATAAAGATATCCTTGAAGTGACGGGCGGCAGGACGGTTCCGGCATGGCTTGAGGCTGACCATGAGAACATGACCGGCACGGTGAAGGAAATCCCGACCAGAGAGCAGATTGATGTTCCTGTAAACGAAGTGCTTATCGTCGAGTTGTACTCCAAATAATAGAATGCTATTTTTGCTCTATCTGTTTGGGATACCCTCAGAATAACCCATAAGGAGGGGCCAGGATGTTTGATTTTGAAAAACCCGGAATTGAAATCGCTGAGATTTCGGAAGATAAAAGATACGGACGATTTGTCGTTGAACCTCTGGAAAGAGGATATGGTACAACTTTGGGAAATTCTCTGAGAAGAATTATGCTTTCCTCTTTGCCGGGCGCAGCTGTGAGCCATGTAAAGATCGATGGTGTCGTTCACGAATTTATGCCGATTCCGGGTGTGAAGGAAGATGTCACGGAAATCATAATGAACATCAAAAACCTCGCGATCAAGAACACATGTGAAACGGATGAACCGAAAACAGCGTATATTGATTTTGTGGGGGAGGGCATTATAAGGGCAGGGGATATTCAGGTAGATGGCGATATTGAGATCCTCAACCCGGATGCCGTGATTGCAACCTTAAACGGCGGGGCGGACAGCAAGCTTTATATGGAGCTGACGATCAAGAAGGGCAGGGGTTACAGCAGTTCGGACAAGAACAAGAGCGATGACCAGCCAATCGGTGTAATTGCGGTTGACTCGATTTACACCCCTGTCAAGCGCGTGAACCTGATGGTAGAAAATACGCGTGTCGGCCAGATCACGGACTTTGACAAGCTGACCCTTGATGTGTGGACGAACGGCACTTTAGGACCGGATGAGGCAGTCAGCCTTGCGGCGAAGGTATTGAGCGAGCACTTAAATTCCTTCATTGACCTTTCCGAGAACGCAAGGACTGCGGAGGTCATGGTCCAGAAGGAAGACAACCAGAAGGAACGTGTCCTTGAGATGAACATCGACGAACTCGAATTATCCGTCCGTTCTTACAACTGCTTAAAGAGGGCAGGGATCAACACGGTGGAAGAGTTATGTAACCGTACCTCGGAGGATATGATGAAAGTGCGCAACCTTGGCCGGAAATCCCTCGAGGAGGTACTCGCAAAATTAAAGGAACTTGGGTTATCATTAAACCTGAGCGATAGTGAATAAATATATTTGGATGGAACTCAAAACAGCATATGCCCGGAGCAGTGGATCGTCATTGGTACTGGTAGGGCATATGCGGAACTCAAAATAGGAGGAAATGACATGCCAGGCTATAGAAAACTTGGAAGGACTTCAAGCCAGAGAAAAGCATTGCTCCGCAATCAAGTTACGAACCTGCTCTACCACGGCAAGATCGTGACAACGGAGGCAAAGGCCAAGGAGATCCGCGGTATCGCGGAGGGCTTCATTGCGATGGCTGTGAGGGAAAAAGATAATTTCGACACCGTTACCGTAAACGCAAAAGTAGCGCGTAAGGACAAGGACGGCAAGAGGGTAAAGGAAGTTGTGGACGGCAAGAAGCGCGACGTATTTGATACGGTCGAGAAGTCCATCAAGAAAGATAAGCCATCAAGGCTCCATGCGAGAAGGCAGATGTATGCTTACCTTTACGACATTACCGAGGTTCCGGCGGAGAACGCAGGGAAGAAGAGGAACACGAAGAAGATTGACCTTGCGGATAAGCTCTTTGACGAGATCGCGCCAAAGTACGCAGACCGCAACGGCGGATATACCAGAATCGTGAAGATCGGGCCGCGCAAGGGTGATGCAGCGATGACGGTGCTGATTGAGTTAGTATAAGAAGGATATGGAAAAAAGCCCCTTTGTTTTATTAGGAAGATAAAACAAGGGGGCTTTTTTTGCTACAAGTCGTTAAATATCCAACAAATCCATAATTTCGGCGAACAAGCAAAAAAATAATTTAAGCGTCAGAGCTGCACAGTGAATAAAAATATTGACAAAATAAGATATATGATGTAAAATAGTATAAAATTATTACACTTAAATTTATTGAAAAGAATGGCTTTATCTTTAATTCGCATCCTAAGTATCAGAAGTTCCGTGATTGTGTCGGAATATAGTATCAGACCCAAAGAACAGAAAAACAAAGAATATGGATTGACATGGAGGGAAACATCAAATCTTGTGAATGGGAGTTCAATCATTGGTATGTATGAAGAGATAACAGTAAAAAGGGAAACAGAACAATGGAATCTGCAGACAGCGACCGGAGAGAAAGACATAGGAAATTATCTCAAAATAAGCAGGGAAGCAAGGGGATATTCACAAAAGGAAGTCTGTTAT
>CAYMGZ010000379.1:0-3357 GCA_964390095.1 uncultured Lachnospiraceae bacterium
GTGGATATGCTGTTATTACTCCGGCACTTCCAGCGAAAATTTCCCGATGCGCCCGTTCCTGAAATCATCCAGCACAAACCCTGCCGCTTTCCCGATGTCGAGCACGCCGCCCTTTTGCAGGCAGGCGCGTTTTTCTGCAATGCGGGAAAGCATCTCGCTGCCGTTTTTGCACTCCGCAACGCCATATTTTTGTTCCAGCACCCCCGGATAATTCCCCGTCAAAAAATTGCAAAGTTCATAGGCAAGTTCGGTTGCCTCGAGGATATCATCATTGATGGACCCAATCAACGCGATATAAAGCCCGGTGGAAACATCTTCAAATTTGGGCCAGAGAATTCCCGGCGTGTCGAGCAGCTCAACATTTTTATTCAGGCGGATCCACTGTTTCCCCTTTGTGACCCCGGGCTTATTCCCGGTCTTTGTGATTGCCTTTTTCGCAAATGCGTTGATGAATGTTGATTTCCCGACATTCGGGATGCCCACAATCATCGCGCGGACGGGACGGTTTAAAATCCCCCGCCTGCGGTCACGCTCAAATTTTTCCTCACACGCCTTTAAAATAACGTCATTTACATCCCGTATGCCCGCCCCCGCTTTTGCGTTCACCGGCACGGCCAGATAGCCTTCCGACTCATAATATGCCTTCCAGAGCGCCGTTTTTTCCGGATCCGCAAGATCCGCCTTGTTCAGCAATAACACCCGCGCCTTCCCGCTTGCCATCGCATGGATGTCCGGGTTTTTGCTGCTTTTTGGGATGCGGGCATCCACCAGCTCAATCACGACATCAATGAGTTTCAAATCTTGTTGCATCTGACGTTTTGCCTTTGTCATATGCCCCGGATACCATTGGTATTGCATCACTACCTCCAAAAAACCGTTATCCAAAACTATTTTGTTTTTTCCGGCTCTTCCTTATAAAGGTTCATCGTGCCGATAAACCCAAATTCATTTAACCTCAGCCACGCTTTCCCCACGATCTCCGCGCGCACGATCGTGCCGACATTGGCAAACCGGCTGTCCTCGCTGTTGTTGCGGTTATCGCCAAGGACAAAATACTCCCCTTCCTCCAAGGTAAGGGAATCTTTGGCAAGCCCCGGGATTGCCATCCGCTCACAGTTGATTTTCTCCGGCATCTCCTTACCGTTGATATAGACCGCGCCGTCCACGATCTGGACAACCTCCCCCGGCAGCCCCACGACACGCTTCACATCATAGTAATCATGTTCCCTGCCGCTTTGTTTAAAAACAATCACATCCCCCCGCCCGGGACCTTGGAACAGATAAGCAAATTTATTTACAATGATGGTATCACCGTCCGAGAGGGTCGTCTCCATCGAATCCCCCAAAACCGATGTTTTCTCCAAAACAACATTGATGAGAAAATAAGCGAGAAAGATTGTCGTGACAACCTGCAGGGTCAAAATAATTACTTTTGCCGCTGCACTCTTCTGACGTTTCCGCCGCCTTTTCCTCTGATATTCAATTTCAAATTCCATAAACCGACCATGCCCTTTCCGGCAGCCCCCTACTCTCTATTATACCGCTTTCCGGCAACATTTCAAATACTTTTTTCCGTAAAACCTTACGGTTAGTTGTTGAATGCAAGAAGCGGGAGGACAGGGCTTCCTGCCATCCCGCTTCTTGTACAGCCTATCGGAATGAATTCCTTTCGGAATCATTACTTTACAAGCTCCTTCACCTTTGCAGCCTTGCCGGTCCGCTCGCGCAGGTAAGTCAGCTTCGCACGGCGCACCTTACCACGCCTTACCACCTCAACCTTTTCTACGATTGGGGAATGCAGCGGCCATGTCTTCTCCACGCCAACGCCGTTCGAGGACTTGCGCACGGTAAATGTCTCCCTCGCACCGCCATTCTGCCTCTTAAAAACAACCCCCTCGAAAACCTGTGTCCTTTCACGGTTTCCCTCTTTTACCTTCGCGTAAACCTTCACGGTATCGCCAACGTTGAAATCAGCGACCTCCTGCTTCAACTGAGCAGCTTCGATGTTTTTGATAATGTCGTTCATCCTTCGACCTCCTTATTTTCGATGTTCTTTCTACGTCCGGGCTCCCGGTGCCATCCTGGCATGTACAGAGGAACATTCGTATCACAAGTCAGCATTATAATATAGTTTGCAGGAAAATGCAAGCAATTTTTTCATTTCCGCCGCGATTTTACTGGTTTGGCCATGTGCAAATCATGATTTTTACCCGTCTTGGGATTCTTTTGCAATCCCATGGTAAAACGCCAACTCCTTCTTGCTTAAAAGCCCTTCCTTAAGCGCCTGTTCCAAAAGCTCCGGGCGTGCCGCCCTCGTGCGCAGGATGGATTGTTCCCTGCGCCATTGCGAAATTTTTGCATGGTGCCCGGAAAGCAGGATTTCCGGCACACGGATCCCCTCGTAGACTTCCGGGCGCGTGTACTGCGGATATTCCAAAAGATGGTCCTGGAACGTCTCGGATTCTGCGGATTCCTGGTTGTTTAACACCCCTGGTACAAGCCTTGCAACCGCGTCGATCATGACCATGGCTGCAAGCTCCCCTCCCGTCAGCACATAATCCCCGATGGAAACCTGGTCCGTCACCACCAGCTCGATGGCCCGCTCGTCAATGCCTTCGTAGTGCCCGCACAGGAAAACAAGATCCTCCTCTTTTGAAAACTCCACTGCCATTGTTTGGGTGAAGGTGCGCCCCTGCGGGGTCAAATAGATAACGCGGGGACCCCTGCCACAAAAAGCATCCGTACCCGCACCACCCTGCACTGCGGTCTTGCCCATGACGGCACGGCAGCACCGCACGATAGGATCTGCCGCCATGACCATGCCTGCACCGCCACCGTAAGGGTAATCATCCACCCTCTTATGCTTGTCCAATGTATAATCCCGGATATTGACCACATTAAGGGTAATCAGCCCCTTCTCCTTGGCACGCCCCAGGATACTGGCAGAAAGCCCCTGCATGATCATTTCCGGGAATAAAGTCATCACATGAAAATTCATCCGATCCCCCTTAGAGCAGCCCCGGCATAATATATGCCACGATCCGCCTGCCTTCCACATCAATCTCGCGGATACAATCGTCGATGCATGGCAGCAGGACTTCCTTCCCGTCCTTTGTCATCACGACAAACACATCGTTTGCACCGGTCTGCAAAACATCCGCGAGCGTGCCAAATTCCTTCCCATCCTCCTCAAAAACCGTGCTGCCGATGATATCACAGATAAAAAACTCGCCCTCTTTTAACGGCACGGCATTTTCCCTTGTCACCAGCAAGTCATGCCCCTTATATTTCATCACGGCATCGATATCGTCGATCCCTTTAAATTTCAGGATCACCATATTCTTAAAAAAATGCACA
>CAYMGZ010000380.1:0-3352 GCA_964390095.1 uncultured Lachnospiraceae bacterium
CAAAACGGAACTTATAACCTCGCTGTGCGGCACACTTATTTAGTTTATACCAAAAAATATCAGATGTCAAGTAATTTTTACATTTTCTATAAAATCTTCAAATTATGCCTTATATGTTTTAAAAATCCAGACTGTGATATGTTTTATTGTTCTTTTACAAATGTATGTGTATATACAACAGTACCATCCGGGTTTTCATAAATCAGTTTCACTGCAGGCTCTGCAACGTCGATGAGTTCCTCCATCTCGTCGAGGATCGCGTCAAACTGCGTCTTGTACATATCGATGCTTGCCTGAAAGCTTGCGTCAACGTCCTCTTTTTGATCCTCGGCTATCTCCACTTTTTCTTTGTAGATATAACGGTAAACGAGCGTATCCCCATCTGCCGTGATCTCCAACGACATTTCATTGTCATCAATCTGCTGTTTTGCCTCCTCGATCTGTTCCTCTTGTGCATCCAGATAAGCTTGGACAGAACTGAATTGTTTGTCGCTGCCACAGCCTGTCAGGGCAATAACCATCACAAATGCTAAACATAAACCAGCCAATACCGTGGCAAATTTTTTCATATTCTTCATCATAGACCTCCCCTATTTTTTGTTCTGCAGATTCCCTACCAATAGTAACACCGAAAGCATATGAAAATATAAAAATCACATGATACCTGACATTTTATGGACAATACAAATCCAAGACCACATTATAGCAGATATTTCTAATAAATGCAACGGTAACACAAATAAAAAACGTGGAATTACATCCATTTTTTAGACTTTTTCCGTGCATTTTCCCAAAAGGCAATCCGGGGGAGGCAAAAAAACCTCCCCCAGAAAAGATATCAATCTTATTTTGTGAAAGTGTGTGTATAGACAACAGACCCGTCCGGATTCTCATAAACCAGTTTTACCGCCGGCTCCGCAACGTCAATCAACTGCTCCATCTCGCCAAGGATTGCGTCAAACTGCGTTTTGTAATCGTCCAAGCTCGCCTCAAAGGAAGCGGTCGTCTCGTCATTTACCGGTACCTCGGTATCATAAATATAATGGTAGACTAACGTATCCCCGTCCGCCGTAATATCCATCGACATACCCGAACCTTCGATCTGTTTCTTTGCCGCCTCGATCTGGTCCGCCTGTGCATCCAAATACTCCTGTACGGACGCAAACATTTTTGTGTCGGAATCTACGATGTCGCCGCCCTTTGTCTCAACCCCATCCTTCGTAAAGACGCAGGAATAGACAAGGGCACCGTCCGGGTTCTCGTACAAAAGCTTCACCGCCGGGTTTTTTACGTCGATGACCCGCTCCATTTCGCTCAGGATTTCATTGAACTGGGTTTTGTAAGTATCAAGGCTGGAATTAAAAGTATCAATGGTTACCTGCGTTACCGGAACTGCAGTATCATAAATATAGCGGTAGATCAGCGTATCCCCATCCGCCTTCACTTCCATCGACATGCCGGAACCTTCATTCTGCTTGATGGCGGCATCGATATCATCCTTCTGTGCATCAATGTATTCCTGCACGGAAGCAAATAACTTGTTGCTGCCATCCATCAATTTGCCGGAGGAAGAATCATCCCCCTTGCCATCCTCCACCTTTGTGTTCCCGTCCGAAGAAGCATCCTCCTCTTTGCTGCCGCATCCCGCAAGGGAAAGCACCATGACAAGTGCCAGGCATAAGCTGGCAAACGTCGCAAAAAACTTTTTCATCTCTTTTTCTCCTCTTTTATTTATTTTTACCACCCCGAAAGGTGGCATCTATCATTTTACCACTCCAGCGAATTATTTTCAATAGTCCGGTCACGCAATAAAAGATCTGATACTGCCGTGCGTGGATCTTTATGTTCAAATAATACAAGATTAACCTGTTCCACGATCGGCATCTGGACATGGTATTTCTGTGACAGGGCAAGTGCTGCCTTCGCGCAGTACACCCCTTCCACAACCTGGTTGACTTCCTTCATCGCATCCTCCATCGTAAGCCCCTTGCCGATCAGATAGCCTGCCGCCCTGTTCCGGCTGTGTTTGCTCGTGCAGGTCACGATCAGGTCCCCGATGCCCGAAAGCCCGGCAAAAGTCTCCGCCCGGCATCCCATCGCAATCCCGAGGCGCATGATTTCCGCGATCCCGCGCGTCATGAGGGCCGCCTTTGTATTGTCGCCAAAACCAAGCCCGTCTGCCACGCCTGCGGCAAGTGCGATTACGTTCTTGATGGAGCCGCCAAGCTCAATCCCCGTGATATCCGGGTTGGTGTAAACACGGAAAAACTCCGACATAAAAATATCCTGGATAAAAGAAGCGGTCTTTTTGCTTGTAGCCCCGACCACACAGGTGGTAGGGATCCCCCTTGAAACTTCCTCCGCGTGGCTTGGCCCTGACATAACCGCAACGTCCGCCATCGGCAGTTCCTCCCGGATGACATCCGTCAGGGTCTTCATCGTGCTCTCCTCAATCCCCTTGCCGACATTGACAATGACCTGCCCCTCCCGCATCAATTCCCTTGCCAGCCGTGCCGTCTCGCGCACATATGGCGATGCAACTGCAAAAACCACAAGATCCGGTTCGGCAAGTGCACCGGAAAGCTCTTTTGTCACAACCACTTCCTTCCCAAGTTTTGCCCCCGGAAGGTTGTTGATATGGTCACGGTCGGCATTTAGGGCCTCGACTTCCCGTTCAAGCTTTGACCACAAAGTCACCTGATGTCCATTGTTGCACAAAAGGATTGCCAATGCGGTTCCCCATGTGCCTGCCCCCAAAACTGTAATACGATGCATGCTTACACCCCTTTCCTACGTTTTAATCGCCCTGTTTCCCCTGATCTTTGACCACGGCAACCTTTTGCCCTATTTTATTTTCGGTTCCGTTCTTGATCCGGATCAGGTTCTGTTTGTGGCGGAAATACGCTAATCCCATAAACACAAGACTGACAATCAGCGTATGTACAAAATACGGCTTGCCATGGTCCATGACGGCGATCCAGATTGGAAAGATCGTCACGATCACAAGCGACCCGACCGACACGAATTTTGTAACGGCAACACTGACGATAAATGCGATGATATAAAGCGGGATGGCAAGCGGGTCATGCGCCGCCATGACCCCGGACGTGACCGCGATGCCCTTGCCGCCCTTGAATTTAAGCCAAAACGGGAAATTATGCCCGATTGCCACGCCAAGCCCGACATATAGCCCTAACAGTTCCGCGTATGGCTCATCCTTAAAAATAACAAAACGTGCCAGGAGCATCGGAATCATTGCCTTTGCCACATCGCCAAGGTAGGTGATGGCCCCTGCCTTCTTCCCAAGTGTGCGGAATGTGTTCGTCGTCCCGATGTTCCCGCTCCCGTAATT
>CAYMGZ010000381.1:0-3351 GCA_964390095.1 uncultured Lachnospiraceae bacterium
AAACTTTACCAATGATATTGACTTGAAATAAAGTTTGTGTTAAAATATAAAATTTTCTTTTCTTTCTGCATAACGACTACTTTGCTGCCTTTCTCTGATTTATTGTATTCTAAGTATTTCCAAGGATGTAAAGGATAGACATGGAAACGGAAGAATATTTTCATGTTCCGGCACAAAAAAGAGAAAACATGGGAGGATTATCCGATATAAAACGGAAAAATGTGTGAAAACAGAGCTGATGGGCGTATTCTGCGGTGAGTTTTTCGGCAAGGCGGTGCTCTTTTGACAAAATAACCATGCCTTTCGTGGTACGATGGCAGCAAATAAGGAAAGGCAGGGAGCGCTGGAATGATAGAGAATGTTTACAGCAATATGGGCGGAAAAGAAGGGGAATATCCAATCAGTGGGAGAAAGCCCCCCAAAAATGTCAGGCAAATTGGTTTCTTTACAGGCGATTTCCGGATTTATCTGGAAGATTATGTACATACTTTTACGCACTGGCTGGCGGAGCAGGACCATACGGAGCGCTGTGTCGCCGTCCTTGTCGGGGAATTCGCAAAGTCGGAGCATGCGAGGGAAGTCTATGCCTACGGTGCAGTCGTGGCAGAGCACGCTTGTGACAGCGGGAAAATCGAAATGACCGCACAGGTTTGGACAAAGATTTATGAGACAATCAAGGCATTTTTCCCGGACGGGGAGATTGTGGGGTGGTTTTGCGGGGGAACAAGCTTTACGGACGAGGAGCGAGAGGAGATCCGGCAGGTTCACCTTGACCATTTTGCGGGAACGGACCGCATCCTGATGCTATATGATTTCCTTGACAGGGAAGAGGAATTCTACCGCTATGAGGAAGAGGGGATGGTGCGTCAGGAAGGTTACTATATTTATTATGAAAAAAATACGGAAATGCAAGATTACATGATTGAACAAAAGCAGGGGAAGGGCAGTGAGGAGGCTGTGAATGACCGTGCGGTGAAGGAAATGCGTATGCGTTTTGGGGGCACGGACAAAACGGAAGAAGAGGAAGGAGTGCAGGTAAAGCAGGAGGACAAGGCCCCGGCAGGCGGGGGCAGCCGTTTTTTATATTCGGTTGGCATCGTCATGTCCGCAGTCGCAATTATTGCTGCCGCTTCCATGCTCTATAATCAGGAAAGGCTGAAAGGGTTTGAGCAGACACTCAATAAATTGATTGGCAATGTGGATGAAGAAGATGAGCCGGACGCACAGGAGACGGCGGGGAAGGCGGAAGGGGGGAAACAGGCGCAAACGGATCAGGAGGGGAAAAATGACCCGATGTCATGGACGGTGCCGGGAAAAGACAGTGGCGGAAAGGAAAATGATACAGACAAAACCCCAACCCCGGATGCCGTGGGGGATGGAATTACCCCAACAAAAGAGGTGCAGCTGACACCAACCATTGCGATGGAACCATCAACCATACCCCCGGTACCGGATGGTCAGGGAGGGGAAGGATCCGAAGAACCGGCAGAAAAAGATCAAGAGGGGACAGGGGAGAAAAAAAATGGGGACGATGGCGGGACAAAACCAAAAGAGCCGGAGGATCCGGTGGAGCCTGAAAAAGATGGCAGTGGGGATGACAGTGTGCAGACGGCGGAAATTGGCGGACCAGGGCCGGCAGTTGATACCTCGGACATGCAGTATTATATTGTCAAGCCGGGAGATACCCTGGTTGGGATTTGCCGCAAATTATACGGGAATCTTGACAATCTTCAGTATATTAAAGGTCTGAACCAGCTTAATGATGAAAACCTGATCTATGTTGACCAAGAATTGCTTGTACCATAAAGAAAAAAAATAGTGTCTTTTTTAGAAAGTCATGCTATAATGGAAATAGTATGGCTTTTTAAAATTAGGGAAGAAGCCCAAACAGTGCCGGGAGGGATCTTTGGAATGGAGTTTATGGTTTATGAAACAGTTTGATCGGAGGCTGCGCTCATCGGGGCAGGATGCAAGGCGTGAACCGAAGAAATATATTGTGCCGGTATTGGTATTTTTGGTTTTGTTTGCGGTTGTGATGGTGGTGGTTTTTGGGCGTGGGGGGGAGAAGGTATACAATGCTTACGAAATTTTAAAAACCGTGCAGCTTAGTTCGGACAGTTCCGTTCATTCCTGCGCGTATGACGGCGGATTTATCAGCTATGGGCGGGATGGCGCGGCGGCGTTTGATGCACAGGGGGAACAGCGCTGGAACATTGCATATGTGATGAAAAACCCCATCGTATCCGTGTGCGGTTCGTATGCCGTGGTGGCGGACAAGGGGGGCACGCAGTTTTATATTGTGGATGGCGTGGGAACAGCCAGCCGTTATGAATCGATGGACAAGCTTGCCGCCGTGGAGGTTGCATCGCAGGGTGTGACTGCCGTCATGACGATGGGCACCGCGGAGGATCATATTTATCTTTATGAGCCAAGCAGCCAAAAAGAGCTGATTGATATCATGACCGTAACAAAAAATAACGGTTTCCCACTTGCGCTCTCGTTATCCCAGGACGGGAGAAAGCTGGTCACTTCCTACGTTTCGATTGAGAGTGGCAGTTGCCTGAGCTGGGTCACTTTTTACAACTTCGGTGAGGTAGGGCAAAATTATGTTGACAACATGGTTGGTTCTTATTCATTTGAGGAGCTTGTGCCGGAAGTGGAGTTTGTGGCTAATGATATCGCAATGATTTGCGGGGAGGGCACGATTGTGTTCTACCGCGTGACGGAAGTGCCGAAGGCCATGCAGAAAGAGACTTTCACCCAAAGGATCCGCAGTGTGTTCCACAGTGCCGATTACACGGGGGTGGTTTTGGAGAAGGCAGCAAGTGGCGGGGGAGACCAGCTTGTTATGTATCGGAATTCCAAAGGTGAAAGAGTTTTGAGCATGGATTTTTCCGGCGATTATAAGGGGATTTATACGTCGGGGGAGGATATTGTGTATTACAGCAATGGGCGGATGACAGTATATAATATGAAAGGAAAAGAAAAATTCCAAACGGAAATTACAAAAAATGTAAATGCTATTTTCCGGGTGGACGACAATATACGGTACATATTGGTAGGAAATGAAACAGCGGATATCATACGTTTGCAGCAGTCGGAATAGGGTTATTGTAAGGGCAGGAAGGAAAAGGGGATTATATGAACGTTTTATTGGTGGTGGTTGCCGCTTTTTTCGTGGTACAGGCAGTGGTTGGGATGAAACGCGGTTTGATCAAAACGGTGTTTTCGATGTTTTCCGTTGTTGTCGCGCTGATTGCCACGGCATTGTTTAGCCCGGTCGTGACACAAAAGCTGCAGGGCAATGAAAAAGTCATGGGGTATTTTACGGAAAAAACGGCAGAGCTGCTA
>CAYMGZ010000382.1:0-3340 GCA_964390095.1 uncultured Lachnospiraceae bacterium
TATGAACCTGCTTTCACCAAGCATCTGGCCAATATGGAACAGGCCGCTGGGGGTGATAAAGCATTCCTCTGAAAATTTAATTACAAGGTTTGCATTGTTATAAACCTTATCATATTGATATTTTTATTATATCATATGAGGCTGATAAAATAAACCAAAATTATAAGTAAATCATAGTGGTATATTTACCCTATGGGTGAATTGAAATGCCATAATGTAGTTGCAACAGGAGTGGCTAATGAAGTATATTCAAAATAACGAGGAAAGAGGTATGGATCATTTCACAGAATTACATTCCCAAATTAAAAAGAAGATTGTACGCTTCCATGGGAAAGCAGGTGAACCTACAAAAGTATCACTTTAGAGTATGGCGTATCCAAGGCCAGGGCGTGCTGTCCACTGCGCGTTCATTTGTTTTTGAGCGGGCATAATGCCTTGTCATGTTTATGTTGACACTGCTTTCATCCAGAAAAACCAGGTGATTTATGCCGTTCCACGGTTATATGTTTTTTCCATGCTTCCCTTTTGCCTCTGACATCGGGAACAGTTCTGTTCTGAAGCATGGAGGGTCTTCTTTTATACACGTATCCAAGTTTCAGGACGGTTTTGCGGACGGTTTCATCGCTTACCCGTAACTGGAGTTTTTCCCGTATTTCATGGATTGTGATATCACCTTGAAATAATTCTTGGCACCTGCCACATTGCTGCTGTCGTAAACAATGACGTTCTGGTCTGACCAACCAGATTGGCACATTAAAAGTTTTATAATATGGATGCCAATCCAATTGCCTTTTCAACAATTGGACTGGCATCCATGCTCATCCGTAACAAAGTAAATCAGTCCGGCTTATTTTGTTGTCTTTTCTGTCCTAGTATAATATGTTGTTCCTTCAGTAAAACTCTCCAAAGACGTAGCTTCTGTAAAGACGGTTTTATCAGCATTAGCAGTATAATATTTTGTATTTTGAACCGGGGTTTTATCTGTCGTTGGCGTATAAACTGCCTTTACATAATATGTTGTTCCGCTAGCAGGTGTAGTGACTGATGTCTTGTCAACTTCCTGTGTAGCTGCTGCATCTTCATAATAAACAACATCTGTCTCCCATGCATTAAGCCCCGTCACTGCTTCAACAACTTCCACCGGTTGGGCAGGTTCTGGTGTGTTTGATTCCGCGGTTTTTTCTTTCCTAGTATAATATGTTGTTCCTTCAGTGAATTTATTATCTTTCAATGTGGCTTTTGTAAAGGTGGTTTTTGCATCATTGGCAGTATAATAATCTGTACCGCTAGCTGGGGTTGTATCCTTTGTTGGTGTATAAACTACCTTTACATAATACGTTGTTCCTTCAGCAGGAGTAGCGGTTGATGTTTTGTCAACTTCCTTTGTAGCCTTTGCATCTTCATAATAAACAACATCTTTTGCCCATGCCTCAAGACCTGTTACTGGCTCAACAACTTCCACTGGTTCAGCAGGTGCTTCATTCGCTTTTTCAACAACAACACTTATCATGTTCGATGGAAGTTTTTCCTGTTTGGAGTCACCAATTTCACGGATAAAAATCTTTTTACCTTCTACATCTGCTACTTTCTTGTTGACAGGCTTTGCTGACGTAACAGCCGTCCATTTTGCTTTTGAATCTGGCTCTGTATCTGAAATAGCAAATTCGAAATTTTTATCTTTTGCTGTAAATACATAGTTTTTGTTATCCGTGGAAAGTTCCCATGTAAGCGAGCCACCATCAAGATTTACGCCATTCTTTGCCGTATTTACTATTGGTGTCTTTATTGCTGGGATTGGAACAAATGCTATGCTGGAAGCAGCCTTTTTCTTACTATAATCCGCTTTGGTCTGGACTGCGATAACAAAACCGTTTTCCAGAATGCCAGATTGTGAAGCGGTAGCAATCTTACAGCGGGTCAGGACATCTACTGGGGATTCGGTAACATTCGTGTCCCCTACCTCTACCGTCTCCGTCTCTGTGTGTTTCGTCTTGCTGGCTGGAACTTCAGGGGTTTTTGGAGGAATAGCAGTAACATACCCAGCCAGATTCCCTTTAACCGTATTGGTTATGTCAGTAGCAGCCTCTGCATCTGAATAAAATGTAACACCATCTACTACGGCAATTTCACCCGTTTCCTTATTTAAGGTAAAATATGTTGCGAGATTTGCAGTGGTTACTGCTGTTGCAGCTGAATCACCACTTGCCTTTGCATAATAGGTACCCTTGACTTCAAAAGTATACTCCGCTTTTGGTGTTTCTTCTGTTTTTTTGGTAGCAGTAACATACTCAGCCAGATTCCCCTTAACCGTATTGGTTATGTCAGTAGCAGCCTCTGCATCTGAATAAAATGTAACACCATCTACTACGGCAATTTCACCCGTTTCCTTATTCAAGGTAAAATATGTTGCGAGATTTTCAGTAGTTACTGCTGTTGCAGTTGAATCACCACTTGCCTTTGCATAATAGGTACCCTTGACTTCAAAAGTGTACTCTGCTGTTTGCGTTCCTTCCTCTGCAAGCTGAACCGTTGCGCCCTTTTCTGCAGCCACATATAGAACTTTAACTTCTGTATTCTTCGGTAAGGTCACAGTTCCTTTTTTGTAATCAACCTTAATCTTCGGAGCCTTCGGGGCTGCAGCGATTTTTACTTTTGCTTCCGCACCGGCCAAAACCTCACTACCTTTTGTTGTAACAGCTGCTTTGCGGATCATCAGTGTCGTGCCCGCTACCGAGGCTGTACCAAGATCAAACTTTGTTAGGTTTTCCCACGTTGTACCATAGACGGTTTTAAACTCGTAATCCTTTAAATTCTCCTCACCTATAACTCCATCTTTTGTACCAAGGGAATTTCCGAGGGATATCGTAGTATCAGTATCGCTTTTGCCCTTTGGTACATATTTAAGGCTCGGTTTCTTTGCCTGCCCCTTGATCACTGCATATGCACTTGGAAGATCAAAGCCATCCGCATCGCCACGCACTTGGATGGCACATGTTTTGGTAAGCCCAAGGAAAGAAAGATCAATGACTGCTTTACCATCTTTTAGCGGGTATGAATAAGATCCGCTAATCTTCCCATCTGGCTTGTCATTTTTTACTTTTAGGACATCAAGCAAGATATAGCTATCACCTGCGGTAGAAGTAACAGTTACGGTAACACTGCTGTAGTTTACCTCAATAGCGATATCTGACCTTGTTTTAGCCGCTGTCTCTTCCGCATACACGCCGATTGCCGGAACAGCCATCGCCACGCTACCAAACATCATTGCACCAGTCATGGCAGCCGCCAAAAACTTCTTAAATTTCATCATATTCAGAATCCTCCTTCCGAATTAACCTAA
>CAYMGZ010000383.1:0-3328 GCA_964390095.1 uncultured Lachnospiraceae bacterium
AATAATAGTGAATATGTTTCCCAGTACACACAAGATATGATGGGGGATTTCATAAAGTTCGCGGAGCACACGGAGGGTGTGATCTGTGCTTATATCCGTTAGAATCCGGACTTCACGGATCCGACCTCCGGAATTTTCCTGACGCGCAGCGATACCGGATCCGCGTTTGAGAGTGTGACACCTACCGATTTCAGCATGTATGGGAAAGATGATCTGGAGCATGTGGGCTGGTATTATATTCCGGTGGAAAATAAGGCACCGATTTGGATGGATCCTTATCTGAATGCAAACATAAATGTTTACATGATTTCTTATGTTGTTCCGCTGTATGTAGATGGCATCTCGGTCGGCATTCTTGGAATGGATATTGATTTTGGTCAGATCACCCAAATTGTTGATGGCGTAACCGTATTTGATACCGGATATGCTTTTTTGGTCTGCAGCGGGGGCGATGTCATATATCACAAGGATATCCCGGCAGAAACGCAGCTTGCTGACTACAATAATGGTGAAATGGCTTCTGTGGGGGCATTCCTTAAAGGTGCGTCGGACATGGATGGCGTGCTGGAGTATACCTATGGCGGCGAGAAAAAGAATTTAAGCTTTTGGGCGTTGGACAATGGCATGCAGCTGGTGCTGACCGCGCCGTTATCGGAGATTAGGGCAAATGCGGATTCACTGACCAGAAAAATATTAGGCTGCTTTTTGGGGTGTCTGGTGATCACGGCAGTGCTTGGCGTTGTGATCAGTTCAAACATTGCAAAGCCGATCAAACGGATTACGGAGACGGTCAAGCAGACGGCGCAGCTTAATTTCCACAAAACACAGAGCGGGGAATCGCTTGTCCTCCGGAAGGATGAGACCGGGGACATGGCAAGGGCGGTCGGCGAGATGCGTTCGGTCCTGCGCGTCCTTGTGACGGACATGGAGCAGACGAAGGAAAAGTTGGAAAATAATATGGGTCTTCTGGACGGCGTGATGAAGGAGAACAATGGCATTTCCGAGGACAATTCGGCAACTACGCAGGAACTTGCGGCGGGGATGGAAGAGACGACAGGCAATACGGAGGCGATCGTCGGTGACATTAACGCGATTCAGGACAACGTGACGGGCATCCAGTCGCTTTCCGAAAAAGGGCAGCAGGATTCGAAGGATGTTATGGGGCGGGCCAGAAGCAGTCAAAGGTTGTCTCAAAAATCAATGACCTGACCGAGGATATACGGCAGATTTCGTCCCAGACGAATCTGCTTGCCCTCAACGCAAATATTGAGGCGGCCAGGGCGGGCGAGGCAGGCAGGGGCTTTGCGGTTGTTGCGACCGAGATCGGGACGCTTGCAAATCAGACATTTGAGACCGTGGATGGCATTAATGCGATCGTGGGCGAGGTAAACGCGGCGGTTGCGGGCATGACAGAGTGCATCCAGGTTATCATGGATTTCCTGGATAAGACCGTGGTTTCGGATTACGATTCTTTCAGGGAGGTCAGCAAAAAGTACGAGGAGGACGCTGGCACGTTTGAGGATTTGATGGTTCGGATCCACGCGGAAATCGAGGCGCTTGGCCTGAAAATTAATAATATTGCAACTACGATCGGAAACGTAAGCAACACGATTACGCAGTCTGCGGACGGCGTGAACATGATTGCCGAAAAGACCTGCAACATGGTAAATAAAACCTCCGAGGGTTACCAATACCTTCGGGAAAATATGGAAAGCCTGCAAAAGCTCAAGGAGCTGATCGGGCGGTTCGATATGTAAATAGCGGGCAGATAGAAATCCCGTCTTATCCTTAAAACAGGGCAGGACGGGATTTTTATGATTCAAAATCGACATCATTTGACACGGAATTGGCATACCATTATGCGGGATTTCGTGGTATAATCAGTGACGGTTCCTATCATTTGGAGGGAACTTCTTGCCATGAATAGTTAAAAAATCCCAGAAAGAAGGATGCTTATGCGAATTGCGGTCTGCGACGACTGTCTGGAGGATGCTTTGTATTTGAAAGCCCTGTTGAGCGGGCAGAGTGTCAGGACGTATTCTGACACGGCCAGCCTCCTTGCGGATGTGGAAAGCGGGCGTGTGCGCTATGATTTATATTTGTTGGACATTTTTATGGAAGCGTTAAAGGACATCTTCGGGGAGGATCCGGAAAGGGAGGGGAAGGTGGCCGGGAAGAAACCAGGGGATGGCATCGACTTGGCACGGCAGCTGCGTGCCCTGGACCCGGAGGCGGCAATCTGTTTTGTTTCCACCAGTGACGCTTTTTACCGGGAGGCGTATGATCTTTATGCCATCCAGTACCTGGTCAAGCCCGTGCGGGAGGATGCCGTGCGGCAGCTGCTTGACCGGGTGGCGAAAAATCTTGTGCGGGACAAAGAGCAGAGCCTCCGTTTTAAGCGGGGCGGCCAGACGGGTACCATCCCGTACCGCAATATCCTTTTTATCAGCAGCAGGGAACATACGGTTTCCATTTATTGTAAGGACGGGATGATACAGGAATGCAAGGGGAAGCTGAATGAAATGGAAGCGCAGGTTTGCGGGGATGTGTTTTTGCGCTGCCACCAGAGCTTCCTTGTCAATATGTACCAAATTGATTATATCAATGGCAGTGAACTAATGGTTGCAGGGTACAGGATTCCAATATCAAGGCGGTATTATGCGGAGGTGAAGCGGCGGTATCAGGAAGTGCTGTTTGAGGAGGTGGACTAAAGCGTTGGAATTATTACGTGATTTATCTGCTTTTTGGGCAATGTTCCATGTTATTTTCCTCTTCATCACACTGTTCCGGTCGCGCTACACCAAGAGGAAAACGTTGCTGATTGCGGGGATTGGCATGGGTGGGCTGATGCTTTTGAACGGCGCGGGGGTCATTGTGCTTGGCGCGGATGTGATGGGGAGGTTATTCCTGTTTACCGCTTCGCTGCCCAGCTTTGTGCTTTTTTATATCCTTTCGCGCGATAAAAGCTTCCGGTTTTTGTTTACGTTTTGTCTGGCGGACACTTGCTGCCTGTGGGTCATGGCGGTCACATTGATTTTGGATGAGTGGCTTGGGGGCGGGAAGCATGTCCTGATGTTGGTCAGCAGGATGTTGGCGTTCCCACTTATAGAATACCTGACATACCGCTATCTGCGGGAACCTTTTTTGAAGCTGCAGGAGGCGGTGGAAAATGGTTGGGGCATTTTTGCAGGAATGACGTTTCTGTATTATATATTGCTTACATTAATGCTTTATTACCCGACGAATATTGTGGAGCGGCCGGAGGATATTTTTATCTGCGTGCTTGTGCTGATTTTGATGCTTTTTAATTATGGCACAATTTTTTCGG
>CAYMGZ010000384.1:0-3295 GCA_964390095.1 uncultured Lachnospiraceae bacterium
GTTTTATCCTATGGAATATTTATATGAAATGCCGGCTGACATGCTTCTTGATACCCCGTACCGGGGTGAGGTGAGGCGTTTTGAATACGACACAAGAACCTATGACGGGGCGGATGACCACCCGCTGCACAAAGGTGCGTGGGTTTACCTGCCGTATGGCTTCGATGCGGCGGGGCAATACAACGTGCTTTATTTGCTGCATGGGGCTTTTGTCAACGAGGATTGGTGGTTTAAAACCTTCCCGGACACGGCCACGATCCTAGACAACATGGTTGCAAAAAAAATATGCGGGCCCTGCATCATCGTCGCGCCGACGTACTACCGGGGCGAGGAGAAGGACAAGGAGGCGGAGTACATCGTGGAACATTTCCGGTATGAGCTGCGCCGCGACCTGATTCCGGCGGTGGAGGCGGCATTCCCGACCTTTGCAGGCGGGGATGTATCGGAGGAAAACCTTGTAAAAACAAGGGGACACCGCGCATTTGCAGGCCTGTCCCTCGGCTCGATGGCGACCTACCGGGCAGCACTTTATAACAATTTCGACCTGTTTTCCTGGTACGGGATGTTCTCCGGCTGCTGTGGGCCAAACGGCAACCGGGACGAGGAGGTCGGGCGCATACAGGGGGCTTTAAAGGACGCGCAAGAACGCGGGCTCGTGCCGGATTACCTGTTTTGCTGCAACGGGGACCAGGATGTCGCCTATGCGGAGCACAAGGAAGTGATGGAACGTGTGGAAAAGCTTTGCCCGCAGCTTGTGCGCGGGGAGAATTATGATTTCTTTACGATACCAGGCGGGGTTCATGATATGAAGGCATGGCAGTTGGATCTGTACCATGCCCTGCAGGTTTTCTTCGTGGAAAAAAAGAAAGCCTGATTGTGGGAGGAAAATACATATTTGGCAAAGTTAAGGAACCGGGGGCTGTTTATAGGGCAGTTTCCGGTTTTTTGTGCGCATCTGGGGTTCTTTCACGAATTATGTTATCCGGGCTAGAATTAAGTCAACCAAAATTTAAAAAAACTGGAATAGTGTGCTTGAAAAAATATGCATCCATGATAAAATGGGAGTAAATGGTAATTATTTACATATCAAGGACAGGAAAACGGGAGGTTTTGGATGAAGGAAGTACGTTATATGATTTCGGATGCGGCAAAAAAAATCAATGTTGAACCGCATGTCCTGCGCTATTGGGAGGAGGAACTGGGCACGGAGATCCCAAGGAATGAAATGGGGCACCGTTATTACCGCGAGGAAGATATCCGGATGATGCAAGGGGTGAAATACCTGAAGGAAAAGGGGTTCCAGTTAAAATCAATCAAGATTTTGCTGCCGGAAGTGGACAAGACCATGCAGCTTCCGCAACGCAGGCTTTTAGAACTGCGTGACCGTCTGGAGATTGCGGTAAGCCGCGAGGAACTGCGCCTGCAGAGGGAGGAGGAACTAAAAAAAATCCCGGGTTCCGAAAAGGTTGGGGGGATGGGAAGCGATGGGGCAGCGAAAGCTTTGGAGGATGGCACTGCAAAAAGGGCGGCAGGAATGCCGGATGCTATGGATATCCAAGAAGAAGGGGATGGTGTGGCGAAGAACGGGGAAAAAGAGGCAAGGCGGTTTGCAAGCGGTACACAGGCGGACAGGCTAATCAGCAACATGGCCGGCACAAATGAGTGTGGGCTGGAAAAAAATAAGAGCTTGACCGTGGAGGATAAAAGCACGGCGGGGAAAAAAGAACCGGAGAGTGGCGGCAAGGCCGATGAATGTGAAAACCAGGGGAATGGGGCATTTACAAAGCAAAACCAGGATTTTGGGGATATTGCCACAAATGTGGAAGAACCACCGAAGAAGCAATGGAAGCAGCTGGAAAAAGACAAATTTGTTAGCAGCATGGCGGTGCCGTGGAAATCGGAAAAGCAGGAACGGTGTGTGGTAACCAGAAAAAATGAAGTTCAGGAAAGGGAGGCGGAAGCTACGTCCGTTCCGGTTTTAGACCATGCGGAACGGATGCGGCAGTTTAGAAGGATCATGAATGAGATTATTATGGATGTGATGCGCGAAAATAACAGGGAACTGACCGAGAATATTACAGCGTCTGTCTCGAAAGAGCTTGAATACCATATGCGTAAGCGCGAGATGCAGCAGGAGGAACATTTCAAGCAGCTTGACCGGACATTGCGTGAGTACCAGATGGGGCAGAAACAGGCGGCGGTCGCAAAAGAGTGCAGCAGCCGCAGGGAGAGCAAATTTTTTAAGAAGAATGGGAAGGTTCGGATATAGGGGGGGATGGACCAGGGGCGGCCAACAATAAAAGAACCGAAAATGAAATCCGGCAGGGTTCATTTTCGGTTCTCTTTTTGTGAAATCCATGGTTTGGGACGCGTTGTCCGTATTTACTCTTCCTCAATGGAGCCAGTCGGGCAAACGCCTGCACATGCGCCACAATCCAAGCATTTATCCGGGTCGATCTCGTAATGGGTCTCCCCCTCTTTGATTGCACCCGCAGGGCACTGGCCTGCACATGCACCACAGCTTACGCAGCCGTCATTGATTTTGAATGCCATTGTAGTATACCTCCTTTTCGGTTTCCTCCATTTTACCCCAAAACGCGCAATAATACAAGCAGAAATTTATAAAGCTTTTCTGCATCTTCCATAAAATGGAAAATCCAGAGTTTTTCATCAAAATGTGGAAAAGGAAGAGGGTATAACTTGACGAAATTCACGAGATAATTTATACTATAAAAGAGGAATCTTGAAATCTTCTTTTATTTAAGAACGGAGGGATATTATGAAGATAACAAAGGACATGACGATTGCCCAGATCATCCAGGTTGACCAGAATATCATCCCGATTTTGATGGATGCGGGGATGCACTGCATCGGCTGCCCGGCCTCGCAGGGGGAGAGCCTTGTGGAGGCGGCGGCCGTACATGGGATTGACGTGGACCGTCTGGTGGAGGATATCAACCAGTTTTTGAGTGCGGAATAGGAAAACGGTCCGCCGCATTTGCCTATATCAGAGATAAGCAGGTAAGGCGAACCATTAAAAAGAATCGCTATGCGGTTTGCATAGCGATTTTTTTTAATCTAGTTTTTCAAGTACCTGTATTGCCTGGTCGCGGATGATGCATTCCATATGTTCATCAAAATACGAGGCCGTTGCCGCGCCAAAACGTTCCTGTGTGCCATACTCGCAAGCGATGTTGCAGATCTTGTTAAAATCAGCCGGCTTATGTTCTGACATATGGAGCACAAGATGGTAAGATGCATCGGACGGGTTTTTATAGAGGGTGTTCGCACCATG
>CAYMGZ010000385.1:0-3276 GCA_964390095.1 uncultured Lachnospiraceae bacterium
ATCATTTTATCATTTGCCATTTCCCCGGTCAACATTGAATTTTTACAAATACACCCTGCCAAAAAACAAACAGGATGCAAAAACCTTCGCATCCTGTCCGTTTTTTATCCCATCCATTTTTAACAGCATCCCCCAAAAAATCGGGCATTCCTGCTGCCAAAACCAAGGAAAAAATCTTTCAAAAACAACTCTGCCAAAAACAAATTTACATCGCATTGTCCTTGATGTACTGAACCAGCTCATCCGCCTGCGTAAACGCCAAGGCAACCACGGTATCCGCGGCACCGTAATAAATCGCAATACGCCCTGTCGCGGCATCCTGCAAGGTTGCGCACGGGAACGTCACATTCGGCACGTCACCCACACACTCGTAGGTTTCCGTCGGATGGAAGATGTACGGCTTGCAGCGGTACTTCACCTTCCACGGCTCATCAAGGTCAAGGATGGCGGCTCCCATGCTGTAGATCATGCCGTTGCAGGTCGTCCCGACACCATGGAAGATCAGAAGCCAGCCTTCGTCCGTCTCAATCGGGATCGGGCCGGCACCGAGTTTTGTCCAAGCCCAGCCCTGCGCCTGCATGACAAAACGGTGGTACCCCCAGTGCTCCATATCCGGGCTCTGGCTTAGGAACATGTCGCCAAACGGCGTGTGCCCGTTGTCGGACGGACGGGAAAGCATCATGAACTTACCGCCAATCTTGCGCGGGAACAGCACCCCATTGCGGTTGAACGGCAAAAAAGCATTCTCCAGCTGGTAAAATTTCTTGAAATCATAGGAGTATGCCACGCCGATCGTCGGTCCGTGGTAGTTGTTGCACCAGGTCACATAATAGCGGTCCTCGATAAAGCAGACACGCGGGTCATAACCACATGCCACACCAACCTGCTCGTCATTCCCATTATACAGCGGCAGCGGTTCCGGCTCGATATCCCAGTGGATCGCGTCCTTGCTCTTTGCTAAGAACAAATGCTGTTCCATCGCCGTATTGTCACTGCGGAAAATACCGACAAATTTGCCATCCTTCGGAATGACCGCGCTGTTGAAAATACTGTTTGAGCCCGGGATTTGGTCTCTTTTTACAATTGGGTTCCTGCTGTAGCGCCAAACGATTTCTTTGCTGCCCGCGAGCCTCTGCTGCCAAGGAATATTTGGCAGGTTTTCACCAATAATCATAATACTACCTCCATTTTCTGCGGTTTTATCTGCTTTGCATCCGGCATGAAAATGTCCTTCCCCCAAAAGCCAACCAAATCATAAACCAACATAGTTGGCAAAACAAAAAATTGGTTTTGACCACCTTTTGCACCCAGCACCGAAACCGTTTTAGTATTTATGGCTATAGTATAACGAATTATGGGAAAAATTGCAAGAAAAAAAATTAAAATTCCTAAAAAAATCTAACAACTTGTCCATAATATTAAGTATTTTTTTATTTTCATCCATAAAATCTTGACATAAATTTAATATTATACATAAATAACGTGTATTTTTTTCTTTCTGTACTTTATACTCTCTTTCTCTGCCTTATATTCTCTTTCTCTGCTTCCACTCTCTTTTCTGCCTTATTATAATAGAATAATCACGATTTCCTTAAGATTTTATCCATTTTCTTCCCCTTTGCAAGCTCATCCACCAGCTTATCCAGATAACGGATCTCGCGCATCAATGGTTCCTCAATCTCCTCCACGCGCACGCCGCAGACCGTGCCCGTAATCAGCACCCGGTTTTCGTTTAGGTGCGGGGCATTTTTAAAAAAATCCGCATAGGTTACCGGTGTTTGAAGCATCCCTTCCAGCTCCTGCGCACAGTAGCCGGTCAGCCAGGTAACCACCTCGTCCACCTCCGCCCTTGTCCGCCCTTTCTTCCCTGCTTTCGCCACAAGCAGCGGGTATATTTTTGAAAAGCGCATCTGATATACTTTTTCGTTGTCCATAAATTTGCCTGATATCAGCTGCTGTAATCATCAAAATACCAATTAAATCTGTTTTGTGTATCGTTACAGCAGCTTAACTTTCCCCCCTTCTTTCTTGGCCAGACCTTTTATTTTTTTATTAGATTTCCGAACCGTTATCTGTGTCATCCTCTTTTTTTACCAACCCGTAAAGCTGATACAGCGAAAGCATATTCTGGTACATCAGCTTACGGGAAAACAGTTGCTGGTAGGTTACGGTCTTCCACTTTTTCTCCGCTTTCAGTTTTTCCATCCGCAACAAAATATCCTCATATTCCTTCTGCACTGCGGCAAGCATCGCTTCAAATGCTGCAAGACGGTTCTGCGGCATCACGGTTTTTCCTGCCGCCACCGCGACCACGGTGAACTCCCCCGGAATCTTTAGGTCCGTCCATGCCGGGTGCTCGTCAAAACGTTTTAACACAAAACCGCTTTCAATTACCGCATTGATGATCTCGCTCACCGTATATTTGCGGCAGCTGCATTTGGGCATTTTTTCACGGATTCCCGGCTCGTAAAACCTTGCGTGCGCCATTTCGTATTCCAGGATTTCCTCTGAAAAATAGCCCCCTTCCGGAAGTTTTTGCTCAAAATTTAAAACATCCATGATTTTTGTAAACGGGTGGAAATCGCTTAAGATCATTTTCCCACCCGGTTTTAGCAGCGCGTACATCAGCCCCATAAATTCATGGATATCATGGAAGTAGTGGAGGATACCGCCCTCCATAAAAACAATATCAAAAGTATTCCCATATTGCTCTAAATCAACATCCAAAACATCGCCCACCACATATTCCAGTGAGGTTCCTGCCGCCGCCGCAAGTTCCAGCGCGTATTTCTCGTTGTCCCGTGAGATGTCAAATACTGTTACCTGCGCGCCCAAAACGGCGAGCGGAACTGCCTTTTTCCCGCAGGAACCACAGATGTTGGCAACCTTGATCCCTTCATAGGTTTCAAAATATGCCGCGTATTTTTTTAGTTCCCCCAGCGGGTCCTTTTTGATTTTTTCCGCCCGCTGTGGCGGCGTGCCCACTTCACGCACCCAGAAATCGTAGGCATTATATTCCCACGCTTTTTTATTTTTCTCACTGTAGTCCTGCATGGATTCCCCTTTCTGTTCCTTCCTTTTTTGTTCCATAGGTTCATTTTATCATGCACCTTTTCTGTTGTAAAGAATAATATGGACAGTCTCTAAATTCACCGGCGCAATTTCACCGGCGCATAAAGGTTCATCTGATGGTATCCAAGCCCTTCCTTGATTTCATCGTCCACATAAATCATATGCCCCATCATCCCGCGTGCCCCATCCAGCACAAAATTTGTG
>CAYMGZ010000386.1:0-3252 GCA_964390095.1 uncultured Lachnospiraceae bacterium
TCATCCGCCATCTTCGTAAGTGTGTCAACATAGCTATTCTGCGTATATTCGTCAATCCCCGCAATACAGACCGCAATCAATTTTTCTTTTTCCCCTGCAAATAATCTTCCCATAAGCCAACCATTCCTTTCGTGGGTATCCGATGCTCCCCGATATCACCCCATCGCAAAGGGTATTTCGAATTGTATCCATTGTAGCATATTTTGTCTGAATTTTCAATTATCTTTCACCTACATGATTACCTCTACCCAAAATTTTTGTTTTATGGTATAATATCGCCAGAACACAATATTCCCCTTGCAGAAGAAAGGACAGCCATGCTTTACATTGTCACTGCGCTTTACGAGGAAGCGCTCCCATTCTTAAAACAATACCACCTAAAACGAAAAACAGATTTTCCCCACTTTGATCTTTTTGCCGGCGAAACCGCCCTCCTGCTCATCACACGCCCGGGGGCATTACGTGCCGCAACGGCGCTTTCCTCGCTGCTTACCGCCTTCCCGCCGGGGGCACATGATTTTTTGCTCTCGGCAGGCTGTGCGGGCTGCGCGTCCGGTACCGCAAAGAACAAAGCCTTCCTTCTTGCCCGGATCACGGAAGGGGAGGGAGGGAGGACACGCTACCCGGAGCTTTTGTACCACTGCCCGTTCCCGCTCGCCGAAACCATCACACAGGCCAATATCAAACTAGGAGAGCCAAACCAGGCTTCCATGGATGCTTCCGTGCCACCCCCTGACAAAACCCGGACCACAAAATACCTTCCCCTTCTTTATGATATGGAAGCCGCCGGAATCTATGAGGCGGCAATCCCTTATTTTTCCTGTGAACGGCTTTTCTTTGTCAAGGTGGTCTCCGATGCGCTCACAGGACTTTTGGAACTTCCGATGGCTGCGCGGCGCACCTGTGTCACGGAATGTATGGAAGGCATCATGCCGGAACTGGCAGCATGGCTTAACGGTCTCCAAGTTTTCTTTTGTGCAGGGCAAACCGGCCGCCCGGCAGCCGTTTTAACGACATCCGAAATACAGGGTGCCGACTTGGGTTTTTCCCGCCAACCTTCCTGCCACTCCCCGTCCAAAACCGCTATGCTCGGTACGGATGGTGAATTGTTTTTCACTAAAGTATGTAGTGCACTGCATCTTTCGGTCACCAACAGCCAACAGTTATACCAGCTCATGCTCTATTTGACCTTGGTGGGTGAACCCTACCTCGATTCAATGGAACAACTTCTTGCCGTGCCGCTTGCGGTACCATGCCGCACAAAAAAGGAGGGATTGCATTACCTTGAACAACTTACCGAACACTATCTATCATTTGCCATGGACTTACGTTTACGTTGAACATGAAGCACTTTCCTATCCACTTGCACAATCACTTTTATCCAAACAGATTGCAAGTGGAAGCCATGTAATTGAAATTGACCATTACATGGATCTGTTTGGGCGTACCCACCAGTCTTTTTTGGCACAAAAACAGGCTCCTGCCCTAATCCTTGCTGTCAAGCACGGAAATTTCATTTATCCGGGCGCACCCGTCTGCCAGGATTTTGGGAATAAAAATTTTTATTATACCTCCTTTGCAATCAACTGCCCTTTTGACTGCGAATACTGTTATCTTCAAGGGATGTACCCTTCCGCAAATCTTGTCATTTTTGTAAACCAGGAGGATTATTTTACAGAAATAAACAAAATTTTAGCAGAACATCCCGCCTACCTCTGCATCTCCTACGATACCGACCTGCTCGCATTGGAAGCCCTGACCGGGCTGACACGGCATTATCTGGAATTTGCTGCCGGAAAGGAAAATCTGACCACGGAAATCCGGACAAAAGCAGCGGTACAGGTCGCCCCTTTGGCCGATGGGCTTTCCAGGGAAGCCTGCTCGCGCGTAGTCATGGCCTACACGCTCTCACCGGATCCGGTGATCTCGCAATTTGAACACCGCACGCCGCCGCTTGCCGGCAGGCTTGCTGCCATCCGCGCGGCATGGGCAGCAGGCTTCCCCGTGCGCCTCTGCTTTGACCCTTTGCTTGCCATCCCAAATTTTAAAGGCATCTACGGTAAATTTTTAACACAGGTGCGGGAGGCTCTGCAGGATATCCCGGTTCTTGATGCAAGCATCGGCGTTTTCCGCATCTCGGACGGCTACTTAAGGCAAATGCGCAAAAACCGTCCGGATTCCGCACTTTTGCAGTACCCATTCACCAACGAAAACCATGTCTGCAATTATGGGGCACGCGGCCCGGAAATGATTTCCTTTATCAAGGAATCCCTAAACGGATTCCTTCCCACTGACCGAATCTTCACATGAACACAACATATGCCCGGAAAATCCTTTCCCCGGTGGTGGGGATTAGGAGGGCATATGCGGAACTCAAAAACAGCATATGCCCGGACAATCCCCGGAAAGGATTTTTCGGGAGCCATGCGGACGGAAAATCCTTTCCCCGGTGGTGGGGATTAGGAGGGCATATGCGGAACTTAAAATAGGAGAAAACTTATGCAAACTGCAATTTTAACCGGTGCATCCAGCGGGATCGGCGCAGAAATCGCAAAGGAATTATTGCTTCTTGGTTACGAAGTCTTCGGCTTTGGCAGGGATTTCACACCTTTCCTTGGCATCATTTCCAAGGATGCGGCACTTGCACCCTTTTACGAACATTTCATCCCTATTACACTGAATCTGGCACAGACAAAGCTCCTTGCCGAAAAAATCAGGGAAATCCGCAAAAAGCGCAAAATTTCCCTGCTCATCAACAACGCCGGTGTCGGTTACTTTGGGCTGCACGAGGAATTAAGCCCCTCCATGCTCCATGAAATGGTAACTGTCAACCTTGAAGTCCCTATGCTTTTGTGCGGGCTGCTTTTGCGTGACTTAAAAGAAACCGGCGGGCATATCATCCAGATTTCCTCGGTAACGGCAAAAATGAGCAGCCCGCACGGCTGTGCCTACGGTGCCACCAAATCCGGTCTGACCGCCTTTTCCCAAAGCCTGTTTGATGAGGCGCGCAAATATGGTGTCCATGTCACCTGCATCCATCCTGATATGACAAAAAGCAATTTTTACCGGAATGCCGATTTTGGGGCGGAGGAAGCCACCGACTGCAGCCTTTCCCCGGAGGATGTTGCCGCAGCGGTGCGCACCGTCCTCTTAGCGCGGGCAGGGATGGTTGTCCGCGATATCACGCTGGCACCGCAAAAACACCGGATTGCAAAACATCCGAAAGGTAAATAAAGAAATTGCCACAAGAAA
>CAYMGZ010000387.1:0-3252 GCA_964390095.1 uncultured Lachnospiraceae bacterium
ACTGGTGAATGATACCATCGGCCATTCTGCAGGCGATAAGCTGCTGCAGGGTTTTGCCCGTCTGTTGGCTGAAACGGTGGAAGGGAACGGAAGGGCTTACCGTCAGGGCGGGGATGAATTTGCCGCGCTATATGACAAGGATGCACAAACTTTGATACGGGATCTGGAAGAGAAATGCCGGATCCATAATCAGTCCAGCGTGGTTCCCATCAGCTATGCCATCGGCTACTGCGGGCTGGAAAACGAAGGCTTCCGGGATGTGGCGGACCAGATGATGTATGAGGATAAGAGGCGGAAAAAACAGGCGGCATCCGTGAGATGACCGGTCCTCCCATAGCTAGGTACTAAATTTTGATAAAACACCGGCGGGCGGGACACAGTACAAATATCTGTGTCCCACCCGCCCTAAAAAACTGCCGCCGCCTACGCTCCATTCCCCGGAAGAAAATGAACCTTCCTCATCCGGTTTACCACCGCCTTCAATTCACATTTCCTCGGCAGGTCAAGAAACCGCCCCGTCGTGGTAAAATAGGAAGTAAATACGCAGTCCAGCCCCTCCTTTCCGATTTTTTCATAGAGCGCGTCAATCTGCGCATCAAGGTCGATCACCGGCGGCCATATAGGGTTTGATGCGGAAAAATCCCCATCTTCCCCGTTGCGGCAAGCACTTTTCCCTCCAAAAAGATTCCCTCCTGCCAGATTTTCCAAATACCGCAGCATATACCCAAGCGCGTCAAGCTGGTGCATGGAAACGATATCATGCAATCCCCTGACATCAATCCTCTCATCCCCGATCATCAAAAATCCCATCTCGGATACCTGTAAATATTCCCTGGCGTTCCCCTGTGGATATGAGGTAAAATTTTCCCCGGAAAGTGTGCGGTTCTGGCTCCAATCCGCCGCTTGCGGGTTTTCCGGCGTAATGGCGCAAAAGTTATCCGGTCTCCCCCCCTCTGTTTCCTGCATGGTATCATCTTTGCATCGCCCTTCTTTCGCGCCGCACAATGCTTTCGCCCGCCCTGTCACATTGTGTACCACAAACTCATCCATCTCGTAAACCCGGTCCGCGACCGCCAGATATTCCCCGCTCCCGCCAATGACCAGTATCGTTGATACCCCAAGCGCCCGGTACAGCTCACCGACCCGGTCGGTGAACGGTGTGATCGGTTCTTTCTTGATCAATTCTTTCATCAGCCGGTCACGGATCATAAAGTTTGTCGCGCTCCGGTCCTCATCGATCAACAAAAGCTTCGCACCATACTCAACCGCCTCCATGATATTGGCTGCCTGCGAGGTGGAACCGGATGCCCGCTCGGTCGAAAAAACATGCGCGTCCCCGCCCGGAAGCCATTTGATGAACGGCGAAATATTCACGCGCTTGACACTTCTCGTCTCCTCCGCGGAAATCGTCACCGCCGTTTCATCCGTGATGCAAAGTTCCCTGCCATCCCCCCGGATATGGTTGTAGATCCCGGCAGAAATTGCATCAAGCAGGGTCGATTTTCCTGAGTAGCCGCCGCCCGTGACCACCGTCACCCCGCGTTTTATCCCGAGACCGCGCACCCCGCAAACCTCAATCTCCTCCTCCGGCACGGCCAAAAAGGCAACCGCGCCCTCCATCGGCAAATCACTGCCCTTCGCGCGCGGCAGGATGCTGCCGTTTGCAAGAAACGCGCAGTAAGCGCTCTGTTTTAACCACGAGCGGATTTCTTCCTGCTTTTCTTCCAGACGGATGCTTTCTTCCAGCCCTTCCCGGTCAAAATCCGCAATAAAGCGGTCGATTGCCTGCGGCAGATCCCCACAGAGCATGCGGATGGATTTTTTCAGGCGCTTTGCCGGAAGCTGCACCTGCATGCGCAGGCACAAACACATTCTTGGCGGGAGTGATCTCTCATCCTCAAACACATAAACTGTCGTCCCCCCGCCATTTTCATAATCCTTGCAGGCACACATTGCAAAAAACGCCGTGTTCCTCGTCAGGACCGTCCCGCCCGGATGGTCAATGTAGTATTTCCCATTCTCTTTGTCGGGGCGTGAGCGGTTATAAAGCTCCTCATTTAATTCATCGACATATTTCCCGAACGCACGCAGGCAAAAATCCGCAGCGGCCGGTGTAAAGTCCTTGATCCCAAGCATCATGGCAGGAATCTGCCAGGTCAGCGTTGGTTTATCCTGTGCGAGTTTGTTTGTTCCTGTGATTACCAAGCCGATTTCCCCGTGGTAATAGGTCGGGTTGGAATCAACATAGCGGACATCCCCATCACCAACGGGCAAAATGACCGTCATCGGTCCATTATACATCTCCGTGTAGGTGCTGGTATTTTCCTGCATTGCCCTTAAAAGATTGCTTAACCTTTTCATTCCATTTACTCCTTCTATAAGTTTTTCCCGGTTTTGCTTTGACACTTTTCCCATTCAAACTTATATTTGGAGTAATGATTTCACGGCGGAACCCACGCGGAACGTTTTTATTCATAGTACGCAATTTCCTATAAAATAAAAAAAGCACCCGTATACGGATGCTGAAAAAAATTCACCTGACAAAAGATAAAGCAATTTGCACAACATCCGGAAAATATAAGTTTGTCATACAAATCGCCTCCTTCCATGGGCTAATAAAAAACATAATCAGTGCCGGTCAGACTGACCGATTTTTATAATAACATAAACTGCCATGCACTGTCAAGATTTTTTCAATATTTTTTTGCCACCGGGGTAACAGGAAAGCCGAAGGCTGAACCGTTACCCACCGGGATGTTTGCCGCAACGACAGCAAGTACAGGTGAGGACAACAAGTTATCAAGGGGCTGCGCCAATTATTTTTTCATCCCCATATTTCCAAAATATTTCTTCTCCTGCCGCGCCACATAATCGCTGACCTGTTTATCATATGGCGGATACGGGTAGGAAAGCTGTTGGGATACTTGTGTTGACACTTCCCTAAACAATGCCATGCATCCTTTTAACGCCTCCCACATTTTATCATAAGAATCCATCCGGAAAGTTGCCAAAATCCGTTTCCACAATTCTTCCGGTATATGCCGCTCCAGAAATTTATAATTTTTGCCCAAACTAAAACAAAAACCTTCCTCCACCCCGACCTTCCACGAAACCATGCGCAGAAGTTCCTTGCGGACAATCTCATGGAGATGGTCAATGGAAAATAAAATCTCCCGCCTGCATAAACCCTTCACAACATACGGAACCGTATTCCAAAATTCGTTACAGCAGTCATCAAACATCCGGCCGGTA
>CAYMGZ010000388.1:0-648 GCA_964390095.1 uncultured Lachnospiraceae bacterium
GTTGCAAAACTGTTTTAAAAAATCCACTTGATTTTGCAAATCATCTTTTTGATTCCTTGTAGAAACTCTTGCATAAATCACGATATCTCTTCTATCATTCTCTGTCTGTATACCTTTAAATTGTAAATACTGGTCATAAGTATAATATCTTCTGTCAGTAGGAGTACGATTCGCTTTTAATATCCCATCTCTGTCCCAGCGTTGCAAAGTTTTAACAGATACTCCTAATAATTCAGCAAAATCCTTTGGTTTATAATTTGTGATATTTGACGTGTTCATAAAAGTATCTCCTCTCCTTTATAAACACATTATATCATATAAACCTATTTGTCTATATTTTCTATAACTTAACATTATCCTCCTTATGGCGGGTAGATCAGTACAAAACCAATTTTTTCATATTCACCGTAAAATCTCCAAAGATACAGCCGGAAATATCATCTTGGAATGCATATTGGTTTGACGCTTTTTCTTTTTCGAGGTCGAAAACGGTTACTGTGCTTTTGGAAGGGTTCACGACCCAATATTCGCGGACTCCTGCAGTGCGGTATTTAAAAAGTTTTATGCCATAATCCATCTGTGGATTGGATGGCGATGTCACTTCAATGACCCAGTCCGGTGCTCCATTGTAACCACGGTCGACCAATT
>CAYMGZ010000388.1:658-3252 GCA_964390095.1 uncultured Lachnospiraceae bacterium
GAAATATCCGGTTCGACGTAATTTTGGCCATCGTTAAACAGGAAGACGGCAAAAGGGGCAGGAAACACCTCACAGTTGCCGTTTTTCTTTTTGATATGGTTCCGTATTTCCGCAGACAAGTTCATGACAATGCGTTGGTGCATCGTGTTTGGCGGAGCCATGTCGTAGAGCCGGCCATCGATCAGTTCGGCGCGTTGTCCTTCTGGCAGTGCGTAAATATCATCGGTCGTGTAAACTGCCGGTTTCGGTAATGGCATTTGGCACCTCCCTCTTTATTCATACCACAGTAAAACGAAAAATACCGGAAAATTCTGGTTCTACCTGTACCAGACCAAAACCGTTCCGGGCGCAGGAAAAAACCTTGCAATTGAGCCGGATGGCAGTTCCGATCCGGCTCAATTAGTGTATCTTTCTGAAAAAAAACAGATGGATTGCTTAATACTCCATTGCCTTTTCCTCGCCGTTTATCACACGCAAAGCCCCCTGCGCGAGTGCGAGCAGCTCGTCCTCGCCAGGATATACGGTAAACGGTGCAATAAACCCGGCACGCTTTTCCAGTTCGCTTACAACGTATTTATCATACGCGATGCCGCCGGTCACGATGATTTGGTCAACCTTGCCCTCAAGCACGCACGCCATCGAGCCGATATCCTTGGAAACCTGCAAGATGAACGCCTCACGCAGTGCAATCGCGTCCTCGTTGCCCTCGTCCACCATTTTTTCCACATTGCGCATGTCGTTCGTGCCGAGGTACGCATTGAAACCACCGTTGCCGACCAGTTTTTTGTAAACTTCCTTTTCCGTATATTTGCCGGAAAAGCACATTCTAACAAGTGCGCCGTTTGGTACCGCACCTGCGCGCTCCGGGGAGAATGCGCCGTCGCCGTCAAGGGCGTTGAACACATCCACCACCCTGCCGTCAATGTGCGCGCCGACCGAAACGCCGCCGCCCATGTGCACAACGATCAGGCGCAGGGATTCATACGGCTTGCCCGCTTCTTTTGCGTAGCGTTTTGCGACCGCCTTCTGGTTCAGGGCGTGGAAAATGCTGACGCGCGGGAGTTCCGGAACGCCGGAATACCTTGCGGACGGCATCAGCTCGTCCACGACAACCGGGTCAACGATATAGGACGGTACGCCGATGGAATCCGCAATCTCCCTTGCGAGGATGCCGCCGAGGTTTGAGGCGTGCTGCCCCGAAACACCCACTTTCAGGTCGGCAAGCAGTGCGTCACTGACCGCGTAGGTGCCGGAAACAATCGGTTTTAACATGCCGCCCCTGCCGACAACAACATTCAGCGAGTTGATATCAAAATTCTTCTCTTTTAATAAAGAAACAATGATGTCCTTGCGGAAATCCTTCTGGTCAACGATCGTTGCATAGCGCGCGATCTCCTCGGTGGAGTGGCGCAGGGTTTCCTCGAACAACAGGGTCTCGTCCTCGAACACACCAATCTTGGTGGAGGTGGAACCCGGGTTGATGATCAAACTTTTGATGGACATAGGATGATTTCCTCCTGTTATATTTATTTACTATTTTTTACCTGGTTTTGTCCGTTTCTGCCGGTATGGTTACAGGATGTTACTGCTGCTTTAGATTATGTGCGACAACCGCTGCGAGCGCGATGGAATTTACCTTCGTCTCAAAAGTGTCGGAGCGGCTGGTTAAGATAACCGGGGCTTTCGTGCCGGTCAGGATGCAGCCGTTCTTGCATTTGGTCAGGTGTACGAGTGCCTTGTACATTAAATTGCCCGCGTGGATATCCGGGAAGAGGATCACGTCCGCGTCACCGACAATTTTGCGGCTTTCCGCGTTTTTGTGCTTTGCCGCTTCCGGGTCGATCGCGAGGTCAAAGGAGAGCGGTCCGTCTACGATGCAGCCTGTAATCTCGCCGGCTTCATTCATGCGGGTCAATTCTGCAGCATCCACGGTAACCGGCATTTTCGGGTTAACGACCTCAACTGCGGCAACCGGGGCAACCTTCGGGCATTCGATGCCGCATGCATGCGCCACGGCAACCGTGTGCTCAATGATTGCTTTCTTGTCCTCAAGTGTCGGGTATGGGATAAATGCCACATCCGATAAAAAGAGCAGGCGGTCCATTCCCGGAAGCTCGAACACGGCCACATGGGAGAGCGGCTTGCCGGTGCGCAGGCCAACTTCCTTATCAAGCACGCTCTTTAAGAAATTTTTGGTGTCGATCAGGCCTTTCATGTACATGTCCGCCTTGCCGTCATGTACGAGGGCAACCGCGGTGTGTGCGGCCTCAATCGGATCCTTTACGTCAATGATCTCATATCCGGACAGATCCATCTCAAGTTCTGCGGCAATCCCGCCTATTTTGTCCGCATCACCAACTAAGATGGCATCCGCGATGCCACGATCCTTTGCGGCCTTGACTGCCTCAAGGATCGGAGCGTCCTGTGCCGCCGCGACGGCAACTTTTTTCATGCTCCCAGTGTTTGCAATCAGTTCATCAAATCCCTTGCTCATTCCTTTTTCCTCTTTTCTTTTTATAATATCGTATTTTTGCGCGGTAATATATGGTTGCCCCGCAGGTATGAAGTAAATTGCGGGCGAAGACCTTTTGCGC
>CAYMGZ010000389.1:0-3242 GCA_964390095.1 uncultured Lachnospiraceae bacterium
AGCGAAATCCTGTGTGTAGGTATGCACCTTTCCCAATAGCTCCCCAATTTTCATTCTCTTTTTTCATATCAAATCTCCATCCTTTCTTTGCATAAAAAATACATTTCGATAAGTAGCCCGCTAATATTTACAGGATGCTGAAAACTACCTGTAGATTTATAGCAAACCATTTTCATTTTATCCTTCCATATCTGTTTTGTCAAGAAAAAATACTTGAATCAAACAGTGGACATACGGAAAAAGCGGAACCTTTCAGGCCGCCTTTTCCATGTCGTTTCCGATGCACCGGACAAACATTCTTCCCTTCCTCTCATTTTAAATCCGACCGCACATAAAAAAATAAAGCCAATAAAAATGTTGCCAGAAATGTTGTCAGCATCACAAGCAGATATAACCCGTCCTGAAACGTTTCCCAATCCAAAAACCGATCAAGCTGATACATAAAACAAAGCTTCAACAAAAACGGCTCCTTTTCCGCCCAACCCACCCCGCGCAGAGTATTCCTCCAATACATTTGCATATAAGCCCCCATAAACCCCACCCCAATCGTGGCGACCGGGTTTTTGAGTAATACCGCCAAAAGGGCATAATATCCGCCAAGCGCCAAGTATCCAAGCACTGAATAAGAAAACATCTTCAACAACTCCGCGACTTCCCCTTCCGTCAAATGCCCAAAACCAAACCCGATCGTTGCAATACCGCTTACAACAATCATATGGAGATAAAAAATCGGAAGCAGCCCCGCGTAAAACACCAGCATTTTCAGCAGAAACACCTTCCTGCGCGAGAATCCGCAAAGCAAAAGATTCCCATAGGTTCGATTTTTAAATTCACTGCATAAAAAAACCGCGGTATATATCCCCGCCATAAGTGCCGCAAACAACGGGAAGACTAAATATATTTTTAACACAGAATACCCTATCCCCGCAGGGCTTGTACCTCTGCCATTACCATAGATAATAACAAAAAGCCCTTCCACCAGCCCAAGCCCGGCAGAGCCAAGCAATAATACTTTATATCCAACAAGTTTTGATAATTTAAAGAATTCTGCCTTGATTAACCTGTTCATCCCTCTACTCTCCCACTTATAATTTTGCATTTGCAATCAACCCCATAAAATAATCCCCAAGCCCTATACTGCGCAGCGCAATCTCCTCCACGGATACCCCGGCGGAAACCAAGACCTGCGTAATTTCCCCCGTTTGTTCCGGTGGGTCGTAAAAGCGTAACACATTTCTTGCAGCCTCAATTTTACTGTTCGGGAAATTCCCCTGCAAAACTTCCCTCCCCTTCCCGGCATCATCCACCCGGATATGTAAAAATCTCCCGCATTTTTTCTGCAGTTCCCCCAACGAAATTTCTTCCAGCATCCTCCCCTCATGGATGAACCCATAACAAGTCGCGAGCTGCTGCAGCTCCACCAGCAAATGGCTGGAAATCAGGATTGTAATACCGCGCTCCTGATTCAGTCTTTTTAAAATTTCCGCCAATTCCGCCATCCCGACCGGGTCCAACCCATTTGCCGGTTCATCGAGGAACAAAAATTCCGTATCGCCGAGCAGCGCCATCGCAAGCCCAAGGCGCTGCCTCATCCCCAGTGAAAAATGCTTTACTTTTTTAGAACCCGTGTCCGGTAACTCCACCAACTCCAATACCTGCCCGATGCATTCCTTCCCCGGAATGCCGCGCTGCAAACGACAAATCTCCAGATTATCCCGCGCCGTCATCCCCGGATAAAGGGCAGGTTTTTCCACAATACCATTGATCCGGATGCGCTGTTTGTCAATCTCCTTCAAAGAGTTTGCCCCAAACAATTCAATCCCCCCACTTGTCGGCATCGTCCGCCCCGACAAAATGCGCATCAGCGTCGTCTTCCCTGCACCGTTCCTGCCAATAAACCCGTAAATCTCACCCCGCCGGATTTCCATGTCAAACTCATTTAAGACATCCTGCCGTTTGTAACGCTTGTAAGTTTTTTTGCCCGGAAAATTATTTCCTCCATACCCATCCCCTTCTTGTTCTATGACGTTTCATGTACATTCACGGAAATTTATAATTCATTTCCAATAAAAATCAACCAAACAATCCTCTCTCTTTCACGGCATATATCATCCACCCCAAATTTCTTTTTCCTATAATCACTCCTCTCCTTATTTTTGTTATTTTATGTACAAAGATGGCAATTTATGGTTCATTTTAATTTTACGCTCTTATATCTCTTTTGTCAAGAACCTTTATTCCATAAAAAAGTTAACCGCCCTTGTAAAACCATTGTCAGTTAACTCCTTTTGCGCTTCAAAATACCACTTTTTCAACAATTAACCTTCCGAACTTCTTTAGTCCCCTGCAACAATAAAAAGACAGTTTTCTTTTAAATACCCGTTATTGCTTGCTACCCGGAAGGTAGGGTTTGCAATCGCTGCAATCTTTTCCGAAACCGCAGTTCCTAAAGTATCCAATGGTATGGAATGTGTTGCAAAGAACATCAGGGATAATCAAAAAAATGCTAAGCCATAGGTTTCAACAAATTTATTGCAAATTGGTTCAGGCTGCGATATAATGAAATTGTAGCAAAGGGACGTGCAATCAAGGAAGGAGCCAGACCGGATGGATTTCAGGACAAATACGCAGCACAAGGACCGATTGTTTTGTTTCCTTTTTGGAAACGAAAAGTACAAGAGAAACACACTGGCATTATATAATGCAGTGAACAGGACGGGTTATTCCGATGAGAATGAGTTGGAGCTTGTGACACTGAGGGATGTCATCTATATCCGGATGCACAACGATATTTCCCTCCTGCTCTCCGGCGACCTCAGCCTGTACGAGCACCAGTCCACACCGAACCCGAACATGCCCATCCGGGGGCTGATGTATTTTGCACACCTTTATGATAAATATATCACGGTGAACCGGCTGAACATATACGGCAGTTCCAGGGTCATGCTCCCAACCCCGAAATATGTTGTATTTTACAATGGGGTGCAGCAGCGCCCGGCGGAGGAGAGACTGCGTTTGTCCGATGCTTTCATGAATGAGGATACTTCCGGTGGGTTTGAGTGGACGGCAACAGTAATCAACCTGAACCACCCGGACAACCAGGGGTTGTTAGGGCGGTGTGAAATTCTTAAGGAGTATACAAAGTTTGTGGACGCTGTCCGGAAATACCAGAAAGAAATGGGGAGTGAGGGGGCGGTTGACCGTGCCGTGACGGAATGTATCGCGGGGGGCGGGGAACTGGC
>CAYMGZ010000390.1:0-3239 GCA_964390095.1 uncultured Lachnospiraceae bacterium
CCCACCAGAACAGGTTGTAGGGGAACGGCGCACATTCCGGGTCGGCGCGCAAAAGCTTCTGCGTCGCAAAAAAATCAACCCCGCAGCCCTTCATGATCTGGGGCAGCGACCCCGCAAACCCGAACGTATCCGGCATCCACGCCACCCGGCTGTCCACGCCGAACTCTTTTAAAAACCAGCGCTTGCCGTAGGCGAACTGGCGGACCAGGCTTTCCCCGCCCGCCATGTTGGTATCCCCCTCCACCCACATCGCGCCGTCCGGGATAAAGCACCCTTCGCCCGCCTTTTCCTTCACCCGCAAATACAAGGCGGGGTAATATTCTTTCAGGTTTTCCAGAATCGGCGGTTCGCAAAGCAGGAAACGGTACTCCGGATACCGCTCCATCAAAGCAAGCTGGTTTGCGTAAGTCCTCGCGGATTTGCGCTTTGTCTCTTCCTTCGTCCAAAGCCACGCAAGGTCAAGGTGGGACTGGCCGAACACAGAAAAGCGCGGGGCACTCCCGCCATTTTTCATTTGCAGCGGCGGGATGAGTACCTCCCTGGCATGCCTTATGCTTTCCGTCCGCAAAGGTTCCGGCAGCTCAAAATCCGCCCGGTATGTAAACTCCTTTAATGCCTGCGCCACCTGCATCCAGCGCAAGCTACCCTCCGGCAGTGCCTTCCAGAGTTCGTACAGGGTATGGTAGTCGGCATACGCCAAAAACATCTCCTCGTTCCAGATGCCAAAGCTGCTCTCCGAAACCACGCACTGGAATTTTTGCGGCTGCGGCACCGGAACCGTTTCCGGCGGACAAATGCCGCCGCCCTCCGGTCTTGGTCCATGCCCCGCATAGCCCTCGGCACAGATTTCAAACTCCTCCCCCAAAACGCCGGACGGGGTAAGCTGCACATAGGCATGCTGCCGGTCGATGGAACCCGCTTCCCTGCCGTTGACATAAACAAGCATTTCCGGTGCCGCCCCAAGTTTTAGCATCACCCGCTTCCCCTGTGCCTGCGCAGGCAGGGTAATATGGCAGCAAAACCAACCATATTCCCACTTCCTGCCCCAAAGGCTCCCTTCTGCAAAAACCCGGCATGGGCGCTTCTCTGCCTCCGCCCGGCTGATATGCCCGAAAGTAGTAAAGCCGCAAAGCTCTACCACCCCGATTTTTTGGTACAGGTTCGGAACAAACGCATTGTCCCAGATCCGCAGCCTCTCCTCCCACTGCCTTCCAAGCCCCATAAGTTCCTCCATCTATTATGATATATGTTTTTTGTATAATTATATCATTTTTATTTTTCTATCTGAGCTCCGACAAAAACAGCATTGCCAGCGCCTGCCCATACGGCATCGGCTTTAATGCGATCTGCTTATAAAAACTCTTATCCGTGCGCCCCATCGGTGTCCCGTAAGAGACCTGGTTCACGATCCCCTCCTCCGAAATACAGCCCAAAATGGCAGGAAGCGCTTTTATGGCAAGCCTTTGGTACGAAGGGTCGATCAAACCGTCTTTTGCTGCCTTTAGAATCCCGTAGGCAAATCCGCAGGTCGCGCTCGCCTCCACATAGGAATCCGCGTCATCGATCAGCGTGTGCCACATGCCGTCCTCACCCTGGTATTTTTCCAAACTTTCCACCTGCCGCCTTAAGCACTCCGCCAACATCCTCCGCACTGCCCCGTCCTCCGGCACGATGGCAAGGAATTCCGGAATTGCCATCGTGATCCAGCAATTCCCCCTCCCCCAGAACGCGCCTGCAAAATGGTTCTTTTCCAAAAACGTCCACCCATGGTACCAGAGCCCGCTCACCCGGTCGCAAAGATATTTTTCATGCAGCAAAAACTGGTACTGCGCCTCCTCTACCATCGCCCGGTTCCCGAGAATCCACCCCATGTTTGCCAAAAACAGCACCGTCATGTAAAGGGTATCATCCCACAGCTCCTGCTCGTTTAACGAGTCCGAAGTCTTGTGCTGCAAGCCCCCTCCCATGGTCCTTGGAAATGCCCCCATAATCTCTTCTGCCGCCTTCCGGCAAGGTTCCATATACTTTTCCTCCCCGGTATACTCCGCAAGGAAGGACATGGTCAAATACGGTGCCGCCGTGTTGACATTGAGCGCCGGGAAACCGATGGGGAGCTGCCTGTCATAATATCCCCGGATCACCGAGAGATACTCTTTTGCAACAGGGGAAAGTGGATGCCCCTCCCCAAAAGCCTGTGGCCTGCCACCATCCATCCCATAATTTCCTGTTTTTACCAATTCATGGCAGAATAGTTTCCACAGCCCGAAAAGCCCAACACCTTGTGTCCACTCCCAAAAACGGTATTTCCCGATCTCATCCCCCGCCAGGTTATTGCGCTCCATGTTTTTTAGGAAAGCCTCGTCCTCCTCGTACAAAACACCCGTGAATGCCTTTGTGACGCACGACAGCTTGCGGGCAGCTTCTGCCGCAAGCTCCGCCGGCACGTCCGGGATACTGCCCACCCGTGCCCCTTTCGGCTTTTCTTCCGGCATGTGCACAGGTTTCCCCATCCGCCCCGTTTCCTTTAGCCCCTGCTCCAGCAAATGGATCAGCGCGGGAAGTTCCCCCGGCGTATCCACCGTGTAATCCGGTTGCCAGTCAGGCTCCTCCACCGTGTGGAAATAGCGCGGCGACCAGGAAAGCCAGACGGATGTGATACCGTACCGGTTTGCCCCCGCAATATCCTTCTTCAGGTTATTCCCGACCATCACGATGCGCGGCTTGTCGGCATCCGACAGCCCCATTTTTTCCATCGCCGTGGCAAACATGCTTTCATGGGGTTTTTCATGGCCTACCACTTCCGACACAACCCATTGCTCGAAGCAGGAGGCGCAGCCGTTTTCGCGGTACACATTCTGGAAAGATTCCCATTCCCCGTCCGCAACCAGGGCAATGCGGTACCCTTCCGCCGCAAGCCCCGTAAGCATTTGCCTTGCCCCCGGGATAAATTGGGCGCTGGTCACAATCCCCCTCCCGTCAAAGATCTGGCTGCCCTCGTCAATCAGGGTATCCCCGCTGTCCATAAAGATCACCAAGTTTTTTTTCATTTTTTCCTCTCCTTTCGCCGCATATGCGGAATTTTATCATAACTGCTTTTGTTGCACTCAACTCCCCGCAACCATCCTCAGTTCCTCAAAGGCACCGTAAAAGTTGACACGGCCGTGCCCCCACTCCCGGTTCGGGATCGGCCGCCCCGCCCGTTGCGGGGCGGGGGGGGGGGGGGGGGGGGGGGGGGGGGG
>CAYMGZ010000391.1:0-3231 GCA_964390095.1 uncultured Lachnospiraceae bacterium
GGAATTTATAGAGTATTGTTTCGGGCAAATTCCAAACAGGGAATTGTGGGGAGAATAGGTATTATATAATCTAATCAAATGAATTTTGCAGGAACCGTGGTAATGGTGACAATCCCCTATTTTATTGGCGGGAAACTTGGCAGCAGGGCAGTGGGGCGGATTGTTAAAAAGTATCCAAAGGCAGCGCAAATCCAGGAAATGCGCAAAAAAAATGATGTGTTTCTTGTTTTCCTGATACGTCTCATTGGTATTTTGCCATGTGATATTGTCAGTCTTTATATGGGGGCAGTCCGTATTCCATATTGGAAATATCTAGGAGGATGTCTCCTTGGCTTTTTGCCATCCATGGTCACATTTCCCGTGATGGGAATGAACATAAAAAATCCCCGCTCCCCAGCTTTTTTAATCGCGCTCGCCGTTGAATTACTTTTTATGGTGGGTTCTTTTTTCGTCCATTCTTACGTTCGGAAAAGGCGGGGGAGATAAACCTTCACTTGATTCTTGCTTTTTTAGATGTGGTATGTTATTCTGAAAATAAGGAAATATTCTTTTTTGGCTGGAAGGCAGGTGCATTATGGGGGTTTATTTAAATCCGGGGAACGAGGGGTTTTTAACAGCGATACGCTCGGAAATTTATGTGGATAAAACAGGTTTGATTTCATATGCAAATAAATGTCTTGATACGGAACAAAGGTTTATCTGCGTCAGCCGCCCAAGGCGCTTTGGAAAGTCGATGGCGCTGAAAATGCTGGCGGCGTATTATGGGCGCGGATGTGATTCGGGGAAATTATTTGAAGGGTTTCAGATTGCAAGTGCCCCGGGGTTTGAGGAAAATTTAAACCGGTATGATGTGATTTTTTTAAATATGCAGCAGTTTTTAATTGGCGCGAAAAAACGGGAAGTAACGGAGTATTTGGAACGGGAAGTTTTGGAAGAAATCAGCGAGGAATACGGGGAGTTTTTAAAGGGGAGGGAGATTGGGCTTGCGGATGAGTTGCTGAAGATTTTTTCGAAAACAAAAAATAAATTTATCTTTCTGGTTGACGAGTGGGATTGTGTGATGCGTGAGCGGCAGGAATCCGAGGGGCTGCAAAGGCAGTACCTTGATTTTTTGCGGAACTTGTTAAAAGACCAGTCCTATGTCGCACTCGCTTACATGACGGGCATCCTCCCGGTGAAAAAATACGGGCAGCATTCGGCGCTGAACATGTTCTGGGAATATTCCATGACGGACCAGAAAGCGTTGGAGGAATATACGGGTTTTACGGAGGATGAGGTCCGGGGGCTGTGCAGCCGCTACCATATGGATTTTGCGGGGGCGGGGAGCTGGTACGATGGCTATATGTTCAAAAGGTTCCACCATGTATATAACCCGAAATCGGTGGTGGAGGCGATGATCTGCCAGGATTTTTCCAATTACTGGACAGCAACGGAGACTTACGATGCGTTGAAAATTTACATGGACATGGATTTTGACGGCCTGCGCGCGGATATTGTGCGGATGCTTGGCGGGGGGCGGGTGAAAGTAAACACGCTTAGTTTCCAGACTGACATGCGCAATTTTAGGACGAAGGATGATGTGCTGACGCTGTTAATCCATCTGGGGTATCTCGCCTATGATGCCAGGGAAAAAGAAGCATTTATCCCGAACAAGGAGATCATGGGGGAATTTGAAAACGCGATGAGCGTTGGCGGTTGGCCGGAGGTGATGCGCGTGCTAAAGGCTTCGGAGCGGCTGCTTGCGGACACGCTGCGCTGTGATGGGGAGGGGGTTGCCACGGGGCTTGACCTTGCGCATATGGAGGTGGCCTCCATCCTGACCTACAATGACGAAAATTCCCTTGCCTGCGCGATCCGCCTTGCGTATTACAGTGCCGGGAAGGATTATAAGATCATCCGGGAGATGCCGGGCGGGAAGGGGTTTGCGGATATCGTTTTCCTGCCGCTGCCCGCCGCGAAAAAACCTGCACTTTTGGTAGAGTTAAAGTGTGATAAAAATGCTGCCACGGCCTTGCAGCAGATCAAGGAAAGGCAGTATACAAAAGCATTGGAAGGTTATGCGGGGGAGGTTTTACTTGTTGGGGTAAATTATGATAAGGACAATAAAAATAAACCGCATCGCTGTGTGATTGAAAGATTTGATTATCCGTCGGGGAAATGAAAAAATCCATGACCATAAGTTTAAAAATACAGCCGGGCTTTTTCGCCCGGCTGTTTAAAATACATGGTGAAAGCCCCCTATGAAATTTTTTCCGTGGCATATTACAATTGTACTGCCGCCGCCGCGTCCGTCTCGTCCGACTTTAACTGGCGCAAAAGGTATTTGTAGCGCTGTTGGACAGCGTTGACCTCGTAGATGGAGCTGTCAATCAGGTCGGGGTCGGTCACGTTTTCAAAATTGGAATAGGCGGTCTCAAGCTCGATTTTGGTCTTGGCCAGTTCAAAGAGCAGGGGATTTTTTTTTTCCGGTTTCTTTTTTTGGAATATGGACATGGCTAATCTCCTTTTCTGGGTAGGATGTATGTTCGCTTGTTCTATCCTATGCAGAGTATTGGAAGAAAATTCCATATTTATACCGTTTTACGAAAATCTTTTATCGTGCCGCATAAAATGGCAAAGTGATTTTTGGTGGCATTAGTTTTTGTAATCCTTGCGCTTGTTTTGCAATACAAAAATGATTCTGTAGAAAATATATGCCGATTTTTGTGGGATATTTTTTCCTGATATTTCTAACTTGTACATACAAGCACTGGGATTGTAGACAGAAAATCAGGGGGTGTGTTTGCCAGAACGCCGAAAAGTGGCCAGGGATATTGACACGGCGGGGAATTTTGCATATGATGGCGCTACCGAGACGAAAGGGGTGATGCGATGGGAAACATATTGGCGATACTGGACGAGGAGGAGGAGTATGTGTCCAGGTTATTGCGCTACCTGAACAGCAGGCAGGGCAAAGAATTTGAGATCGCGGCATTTACAAGTGAGGAAAATTTCCGGCAGTACAGCAAAAAACATGTGGTTGGCCTGCTTTTGTGCGAGGAAACCCTGTATGCTTCCATGGAAGAAGCGGCAGAGTGCCCAACCGTCCTGCTTTCCGCGAGAAGAAGCCTGCGGGAGGGGGCGGGGCCGCCCACGGTCTACAAATTCCAGCCGGCGCAGGAAATTTTCGATGCGATTGTCGGGTATTACCGGGAAATGATGCCGGAAACACAAATGCAGGGAACAAAGGAT
>CAYMGZ010000392.1:0-3215 GCA_964390095.1 uncultured Lachnospiraceae bacterium
ACATTGTTTGCAATTATGTACGAGCGGAATTTTATTACTATTCCACATAAAACCTACCCGGAGCGTATGGTGTATCTTCTTGAGCAGACTGGCCTGCTGGATCACCTGATCTCGGATTTCAGGGAACTCCCGGAAGATTTTTCCATGCCAATGCCGGACTATGAAAAGGTGAAGGCGCGGTTGAACGGCTACCAAGAAAGTTCAAGAGCCTTTTTGAAAAGCTGTCTTGAAAAAACAAAATAACCTGCAAGACCAGCCAAGAAAAAATGATGGATTCTTTTGGCTCTATGGAAGGGAATGATGTAAACCATAATAAAACATAAAAATATACGGGATATCGTAATAATTTTGTTACAAAATACGATATCCCGTATATTTTTTAGAACCCAGGGGGGATTGTCCATCCCCCCTAATATGCCGGTTCCGGGCTGCCCTCTGGCAATTCTTCCGGCGCTACATCCAGATACACGATGCGGCTTGCGTTGCCGTTGCGGTCGGTGGCGTAAAGCATCCAAGTTTCCCCCGCCTGCACTTCGCGCGGGAGGGTAATGCGGAAGGTTCCGTCCCCACGGATTAAAATATCAGTCTCAACAAGCTTGTGCGATTTTTTGTACACACTTGAATTTTTGTAGGCATCCATTTCCCCGTAGCCAACATAAACCGTGGAACCAATGCGGACGGAGAGGGTCGTGTAAGGGTCCGTCTTCCCGGTAATCGTTTGGTCAAGCGGGGAAAGCGGGTTCACGGATGGTTGGTTCGCACCTGTTTTTTTCACGGTCATTTCCAAAGGCAGGCTCATCTTGCCGCCTTTGCTTGCCCATACCGTATAAAAGTCATAGGAACGCGGCAATGGGACCGGAACCAAGAACGTTCCGTCCTCCGCTGTCTTACCGGTTGTGATCGTTCCGTCCGGCAATGCAATGTTAATGGTCGTCCCGGGGAGGGCAGTGCCGCTTACGGAATCAATCCGGTTTGTCAGGACATTGACCCTTGGCATTTCCAATATGGCAGAATTGAAATTATCAATAACAACATAAGTAAGTACCATACGCCCGAGGGAATCCGTTACGCGGATGCTGTATTTCGCGTTTTTGCCCACCAAGAACGTATTGCCCGATACCGGTTTCCCGGAGCTTTCCCAACGGGTATTGTTGATGTTGCGGACCGTGCCTGTCAGGTAAAGGATCTCAGTGACCGTCGCGTCCGGGGCAGTCGAGGTAAGGACGTGGACCGGAATTTTCCGGCTGGTATCCTGCGTGATCCCTGGGGAAGCGACGGCATGGACATCCTGCGTTGTCACAGGGACAGTTCCAAGATAGTAATAATAGTCACTTTCACGCTGGATCCTTTTTTTGTACCAATCCTGTTTTTTCACATAGGCATCATAAGCCTTTGGAACGGCAAGCACGAACTGGTAGCCCTCCGGCACAACCAAATGCCAATTGTCATCCGCCTTGACACGCAGCGGCCCGTAGGAGGAAAGTTCGCGGATATAGTCCATCAGCAGGTCATGGCTGTTGATGAACGGGTTTTTATTGGAATAGAAAATGGAGTTATCGTCCGTTGGCATAAATTTGTAACGCTTTGCCACGGAATCCATCGTGACAAGGAAGGTCATGTCTTCCGTGACAGGTTTCCCCTGATAAGTCAGGTTTTTGATGCGGTGCGTGTAGCGCAGCAAGGTCGCATTGGCATTGTAGCGCGGCTCCACCGAAAGGTCAATGTCGTAGGAAATGCCGTCAAAAGAGAAAAAACTCTTCCATTCGTTTGTGTTTGCCGTGTTCAGGAGGCTGGAGACCTCCGGGTATTTTTCCGCGTAGCCGGAAAGGTTTTCCGGGAGTGGCGTGGACACCGTGGCGTAAATACTCGCGTTATATTCCAGCCATTCGATCAGGTTCGTTCCGGAAAGCTTGTAAATATGGATGTACCCGCTCGAACGCTGGCTGCTTGAGAGGGCAAGGAGCGCGGAGATATCGCTTTCCTTTAAGCTGCCGCTCAAAAGAATGGATTCTGACCGGTCATCTAGTGTATTGATTGTGGCAGCAACCAGCGGGTAATCTTGGTATTCCGGCGCGTACTCGGCAATATAGGAGGATGCAAAATGCAACTTTGCGTCATTCATCAACTGGTAAAGCGAAGAATCCTGAATCGCACAATCAACATTTGTATAGGTAAGATTATTTAAAATCTCATATTCCGTTGTGTCAAACTTATCAAGGATTTCCTGCTTGTACGGTTCTGCATAGCCAACAATTGCAGATTTTTCCTTTGTGGAAGATTTGACCGGCCGGACGGTGGAAGTGGCATTGTAAACCGAAACCGCGTCACTTTCATCAACGGCGAGCGTGAACTCGATGACACCGAGCCCCTGCGCGTAGCTCCCGGTCTCGACCATCGGCTTGCCGAAATATGTTCCCGCCACCTCATCCACCCCATTGATGTTTTGGTAAGTTGCGTCGGTGCTTGGAAATGTCTCGTGCGAGTGTGAGCAGATCACAGCGTCAATCTCCGGCAGCAGGGCAATGCGTGCACCGGCCTGGACATTTGTGTTTGCACCGCTTAAAAGACCAACGCCGCCGTGGATCACCGCGACAATGATGTCCGCGCCCTTTTCCTTTAATTCCGCGGCTTCCGCTTTGACGCTTGCATATACGTCAAGCCCGTCAAGGTAGCCGCTGTAGCGGTAGCGCCTGGAAGAGAGGCTTTGCAGCGTTGCGCCAACCACGCCGATTTTTACGGAGACGGTGCGCCCGGAGGAAGTTACCATTTCCTTTTTGTAAATCCCGGATTTGGCAAAAGGGTATTTCCCGCTTTCCGTGTAGACTAAGTTGCTCACAAGGGTCTTTTTTAGCAAGCCGGAAGATTTGAGCTGCCCATAAAGGTAATCCCACGGATAGTCAAAATCATGGTTTCCAAGTGTGATACAGTCATACCTCATATAGGACATTGCCCGGTAGATTGGCTGGATTTCGTCCGGGTAATTTTCATAAACATAGTTTGCGTAATAATTGTATAATGTATCGCCTGCGTCAACCAGCAAAGTATTGGCCCGTCCGCCCGCCTTTGTGCGCTCACTGGTGACTAACGTAGCAACCTTGGAAAGCCCGGAAGTTTTATCTTCCCTGCCTGTTTCGTAATTGAATGCCGTCACCTGGCCGTGGAGGTCCCCGGTAGCCAGTACGCGGAAATCAATGGTTTCTTCCGGCAATTCTTCC
>CAYMGZ010000393.1:0-3213 GCA_964390095.1 uncultured Lachnospiraceae bacterium
CTTCCATCAGGTTCGCCCAATCCGAATCCTCCAGGTTCCCGGTGCGCAGCACCTGCGCGTCCACCCGCGAATTCATGGACAAAAGTCGGTTGACCAGCTGCGTTTTTGACATTTCTAGGCTGAAGACCGCCGTTGTAATCTTGTTCCTGACCGCGATATGGTCCGCAATGTTGAGTACGAACGCGGTTTTCCCCATCGAGGGGCGCGCCGCAAGCAGGATCAGGTCGGAGGGCTGCAGCCCCGCCGTCTTGTAATCCAGGTCATAAAACCCGGTTGCGATCCCCGTGACGCTGCCTTTGTTGCGCGATGCCGCCTCAATGTTGTCAAGTGCCTGTATGACAATGTCACGGATCCCCACAAACTCCGAGGAGCCGCGCCGCTGCACGATGTCAAAGACTTTTTTCTCGGAAGCGGAAAGGATGTCATCCAACTTTTCCTTGTCCAGATAACATTCGCCCGCAATCCCTTCCGCCACCCGGATCAGGTTGCGCAGCACCGCCTTGTCCTTCACAATCTGTGCGTAATAGCGCACGTTGGCCGAGGTCGGGACGACCCGGATCAGGTTCGCTAAAAATTCAACGCTGTAAAGTTCCTGCGGAACATCCTTCTCCTTGAGCTTGTCGCGCAGCGTCACCAGATCGACCGGTTTCGCGTCCGAAAAAAGTTCCGTGACCGCCTCGAACAAAATACCGTACTGTTTCCCGTAGAAATCGTCCGCCGCCACGATCTCCATCGCCGTCACGATCGCCTCGCTGTCCATGATCATCGAACCGATCACGGATTGCTCCGCCTCCTCGCTGTGCGGCATCACTTTCTTGATCAGCGCTTCCTCCATATTCTCTCCCCGCTCTTTTCCCGCACATGCGGTTTTTCCAAGGTTCCGGAAACCCAGATTCCCTTATCGTTACATTTCGTCAATCCGCACCTTCAACTCGGCCGTCACCTTTTGGTGCAGTTTAATCGGCACGGTAAAAGTGCCAAGGTTGCGCAGCGGCTCCGCAAGCACAAGCTTTTTCTTGTCAATGTCAAGGGAGAGCTGGTCTTTTAATGCCTGCGCAATCTCCTTAGTTGAGACGGATCCGAATGTCCTGCCGCCCTCGCCCGTCTTAATCTTGAGCGTGATGCCCTTTTGCGCGATGGAAGCGGCAAGTGCCTGCGCCTCCTCCAAAACCTCCTGCGCGCGCTTTGCCTCGGCCGCTTTCTGGAGCTTTAAGTCGTTGAGGTTTTTCGGTGTTGCCTCAAGGCCGAGTTTCTTTGGCAGGATGAAATTACGCGCGTAACCGTCACTGACTTTGACAATCTCGCCTTTTTTCCCTAATGATTTTACTTCTTCCAATAAAATAACTTCCATGATAATTCTCCTTTTCTTTCTATTACTGTTCTGCCGCAGCGTTTTTTTGGTTCAGCAGCATTTCCGCAATCACCGCCTTGACGCGCCGGATCGCCTCCTCCACCGTGCAGCCCGGGAACTGCGCACCCGCCATGTGCAGATGGCCGCCGCCGCCGCATCCCCGCATGATCGCCTCGGCGCTGACATCTTCCATCGACCGCGCACTGACATAAACACAGCCCTCATGCAAGGTGAACACAAAGGAAGCCTTGACCCCTTCCACATCGAGCAGGTCATTGGCTACCTGCCCGCCAAACTCCGTCGGGCTGTCTTCCGGATCCGGGAAATAGCAGTCATTGACCGCAAAACTGTAAATCCCCTTGTAAGTCTCCGCCGAGCTGATGATGCGCGCCTTCTCGTAAAGGCTGTTCTTGTCCAGGCGGAAACATTTCCTCACACGCGCCATGTCCGCACCCCTGCGCTTTAAGTAAGCCGCCGCCTCAAACGTGCGCACGCCCGTCTTCGTGCTAAAACTGTTCGTATCCAGAAGGATCCCCGCATACAGCGCATCCGCATCGTCACTGCTGATCTGGAGGATGCGCTCCTCCTGCTGGCGTTTTCCGGTTTCTTCCATATGCTGCAGGATCTCCGTGATTAACTCACAAGTTGAGGACGCATAAGCTTCCGAATACGACACCTGTGCATTGATGGGATTCGTCTCCCGATGGTGGTCAATCACGGCAATGTTCCCTGCCTTTTGCACGAGGGAAGGCCATTCCGTGCGCTCCGCGCTGTTCACATCCACCACGATCAGCAGCGTGCCCGCATTGACGCGCTTGTCCGCCTCGTTCCCCGTGATAAACATCCCTTCCTCGTAGCTCTTCCCTGCCTTGTACTGCTCCAAAATCATCGCCACCGTTTTCAGCACTTCGTTTAATACAATATTTACCTTATCGGTATAAAAACGCGCAATCCGGTACATGCCGATGGTTGCACCAAAGGAATCCGCATCGCATCTTGAATGCCCCATGATCAACACATTTTTTGCCGAACGGATCTGGTTACATATGGCTTCGCCTTTTACGCGGGAACGCACCTTGTTGTTGATCTTTGCTATTGATTCCGTCTTGCCGCCATAGTAGGAAAAACCAGTCCGCTCCTTGTTCTCGCCGTAGATCACCACCTGGTCCCCGCCACGGTCCAGCGCCCGGTTGATTGCCTCCTTCGCCATCTCAAACGCAGTCAGGAAAGAATATTTATTCCCGTCGTCGGCATCATTATCGCAAAGCGCGATGCCGATGCTGATTGTGATATCGACCGTGTTGCCGATATGCAGGGAGCGGACTTCCTCCACGATACCGAATTTATCCTTCTTCATATCCGCCAGGTATTTTTTCTGGAACAGAACCAAAAAGCGGTTCTTGTCCGTCTTCTCCACAACCGCGTCATAGTTTTTCATGTACTGGTTGATCTTGCGCTCCACCAGCGCCGGGAGCAGTGAGCCGTTCACCTCATTGATCCCCTCGAGCGCTTCCTCATAATTGTCGATGTAGAGCAACCCGACCGCAAGGCAGCGCTCCTCGTTTTGCACGCGCAGGCGGTTCTTTTCCGTCTGGTCGTACACAAGAAGCGAAATGATCTCACCCTTGCCTTCCACCCCGCCCTCTTCCTGCTCCTCAAGGGCAACGCTCTGGAGCAGCAGCTCGTAACGGCGGCGCTTGGCATCGTCATCCACCGTCATCTCCAGCTCATCCCCACAATTTTCCAACACCTGCTTTGTGACCCACGGGAAAAATTCCTCGATCTGGCAATGGTTCCTGAAATCCATGCCGCTCATCGCCCGAAATTTGTCGTTCGCCCAGAGCACAAAGCCATCGCGGTCA
>CAYMGZ010000394.1:0-3211 GCA_964390095.1 uncultured Lachnospiraceae bacterium
CGTGCCGAACGCAACCGTGATGATGATTGAGGATGCCGAGCGCTTCGGGCTGGCCCAGCTGCACCAGCTGCGCGGGCGTGTCGGCCGGGGGGCGCACCAGTCCTACTGTATTTTTGTCAACAGCTCACAGGATGAGAAGGCAAGGGAGCGCCTGGAAATCATGAACCATTCCAACGACGGTTTTTATATTGCAAATGAAGACTTAAAGCTGCGCGGGCCGGGCGATGTGTTCGGTGTGCGCCAGAGCGGGGAACTCTTGTTTGAGCTGGCGGACATTTACCGGGATGCGGACATCCTCGCTGCCGTAAACAAAGCCGTGGAGAGCCTTTCGCAGGAAGAATACGAGCAGATCCGCACACAGATCGGCATAAAAAACGAAAAAGTCTTTCATTGAAATGGAACTTGTGGTAGAATAGGGGGAAGGGTGTGCAGGGGATATGCGGAACTTAAAAAACAGCATATGCCCGGAACAGCGCCGGAAGGAATTTCCGGGAGCCTGCGGACGGAAAATCCTTCCACGGTGGGGCGCTGTGCAGGGGATATGCGGAACTCAAATAGGAGGATTATCAAGGTGGTTGCCTATCCAAACGAAAAGCTTTACGCGATTGCAAAGGAAAATTATGATATACTGCGGGATTACTGCATCGTTTTGGAGGAAGAAGGTTATTGGCAGCATCCGCAGATGATCTTAAACCGTCAGATTGAGGATTTCCTTGCGCTTTATATCCAGGCGCTTCTGGTGCAGGTGGCAGACTATATCAAGGCGGAGGATGAAGAGACGCTTGGCATGATCAGGGAACTGACAAACCAGAACCCGCTTGGGATTGGGCAGGGGACCGGGCTTACGCCGCAAAACATTGAGGAAGCAAAAAAGCTTGTGCTTGCGCCGCCGATCCTGCTGCAGCTTTGCAGCCTGCGTGACGTGGAACACCACAGCAGCATGACGGGGTTGTTCTTTGATGCGCTTTTGAATATTATATTTGCTTTGGCATATTTAAACCACAGGACGGATGTTGTCGTCACGCATTATGTGCGGGAATATTACGGGCGCATCCAGGCATTCGTACAGAATGCCAACAGCCGTGGGGCGTGTGTGGACGAGCAGTATATTTTCCATAAGATCTGCATGGGGGACCTGGAGGGGAATACCGCGCTTTTGCGCAAAGCCGGCGAAGATTTCGCGGTATATAAAAAAGAAGCCTTCCTTCTTGAGGAAAAAGAGGAAGTTTTGCCGGAAGGGGCTTCGGCCATGGTCAGCCCGCAGGAGGACCACAGCGAGGAACTCACGGATTCCGGCGATGGATACGGTTATTCGGAGGAAGAAGAGGAAGCGGAATATTACGAGGAGGAATACGAGGAAGCCGATGAGCTTGTGTGCGCGGCGGAGCCGGAAGAAAGCTTGTCCGCAGGGGATGCTTTTTCGGAGGATGAGGTGCAGGGTGCATTGCCGGCAGCGTGGGAAGAGGAGGACGGGGAGATTGCAGTGACCGTGCAGAGTGCCGCCAAACTTCTGATGTCGGGAAGCCGCGCGGGGGGAGGGGCGGCCTGGCAGGAGGAAGAATCTGCAAAAGAGGAATCCACAAAAGCACGGGAAGCCCAAAAAGTAGAACCCCAAAAAGTAGAGGAACCCCCAAAAGCAGAGGAAGCGCCCGTGACCGTGGTGGACAAGGAAGCGGCGACGCGCGCGGCACTTGCTTCCTTCAAGGCAAAACGCATGGAAAAGCTGATGAACCGCCTGGATGACCTGGTCGGCCTTTCGGGCGTGAAGGAGGAGATCCGTTCCCTGATCAACCTGATCCGTGTGCGCAAGATGCGGGAAGAATACCATTTGCCGGGGATGCCAATGTCCTACCATATGGTATTTACCGGGAACCCGGGAACCGGGAAGACAACCGTGGCAAGGCTGATCGCGGAGATTTACCGGGAGCTTGGGATTTTAAGCAAGGGCATGATGATCGAGACGGACCGCGCCGGGCTTGTGGCAGGTTACGTCGGGCAGACGGCGCTCAAAGTCAAGGAGGTCGTGGATAAGGCACGCGGCGGGATCCTTTTTATCGATGAAGCGTACACGCTTTCCAATGCCGTTGGCGGCAATGATTTCGGAACGGAAGCGATCGACATGCTTGTCAAATTGATGGAGGATTACCGGGAGGATTTGGTCATTATCGTGGCGGGTTATACACAGGAGATGGAAAATTTCCTGAAATCAAATACCGGACTAATCTCGCGTTTTAATAAATTTATTGATTTCCCGGACTATGAGGATGAAGAATTGGTCGAAATCCTTGGCGGGATGGCGAAAAAGACAGGTTTTTCCTTGGCGGACGAGGTCGCAGACACCGTGCGGGAATACCTTTTGCGTCTGACGGATGCACAGCGGGCGGATTTCGGGAATGCGAGGGGAATCCGCAACCTGTTTGAGAAGATGGTGGCGGCACAGGCAAACCGTGTCGTGGGCTATGAGCAGCCAACGAAGGAACAGCTTTCGGAAATTACTTTGGAAGACTGCAGGTTTTTTGCGTAGGGAACGGGCCTGGGAAAATTTTCCTGTAAGTTAGGAGGTTATTATGTTAGGAGTTTTATATCTGGTCATCGCGGTTTTTTGGGGGAGCGCGGTCTGTAACTTGTTGTTCCCCGATATGGCAGATGTGGCGGGGAGGAGTTTTTCGGGGCGGGAAATAAAGGTCTGTGGCTTGTTTTTGCTGGTCCCGGCCTGGATTTATACCGGGCTGATCCCAATGACATGGCTTGTCTACATCCTGTCGTATGCACTGCGCCTGTTTGAGAACGGCATGTGGTACGCGAACCTTGTGGTCATGGCGGTGTTTTTGCTTAGCGGGGTCCTGATCTATGTGGTGCGTGCCGTGCAGAGGGCGCTGAAGCTGCCGGGGGCAAAATCCTTGGCGTTGTCGGCAGGGGAAGTGGTTTTCCTTGTCCTGGTCCTCTACCTTTGTGTCCGCCTGTTTTGGACAACTTTCCGGATTGAGGACAATACGCTCTATGTCGGGCTTTCCGTGTTCAGCGATTTTTCGCCGCACCTTGGCATGATCCGCTCTTTTTCGAGCGGGAACAATTTCCCGACCGTGTATTCCCATTTTGCGGGGGAGGATATTAAGTATCATTTTATGTTCCAGTTCCTGGTTGGGAACCTGGAATTTCTGGGGCTGCGGCTTGATTTGGCATTTAATATCCCAAGCACGCTCGGTATGGT
>CAYMGZ010000395.1:0-3207 GCA_964390095.1 uncultured Lachnospiraceae bacterium
CTGAATGTTGGCGGAATCACTTTTCGCCCCATCGCTGACAAAAACTTCATCGATGGAAACCTCCACCCCACGGCTCTTAAAATCATGTTCCGCGATTGCGGAGCGCAAAAATTCATAGCCTAAATCCGGCGCGTAGCCGTGGAACGTATCCTGCACCGACATCTCATCCACCGCCGCATGGAGCGCCGTGATCACCGCGGGCGGGAGCGGCAGCGTGACATCGCCGATGCCAAGCCGGATGACCTCCTTGTCCGGGTTTGCTTCCTGATATTCCCTCACCTTTTTGCCGACCGTGGAGAAAAGATAGCTCCCCGGCAGCTTTAAAAAATTCTCATTCACTCTTGACATTTTGATTGCTCCTTATTTTAAGTTCCGCATATCCACTCCCAGTACCAAATACCGACAGAGTGATTTTTTCTCCGTTCCTCCGAAAAAATCACTCTGGGGCACTGTCCGTGGATATGCTGTTTTAAGTTCCGCATATCTCCTTCCAGTACCAATGACACAGGAAAGAAATTTCCGTCCGCATGGCTCCCTAAAATTTCTTTCTGGCACTGTCCGGAGATATGCTGTTTATTTTTTTTATAGGAAGATTTCCCCATCAAATACGGTTACCGCAGCGCCTGTCATAAATACATGTCCACCTGCCCGGTCGTAGCGGATGCACAAGTCCCCGCCGAGCATATGCACCGTCACTTCCTCATCCGTCTTCCCGTTCAGGACTGCGGCAACCGTGCTTGCGCACGCGCCCGTCCCACACGCCCAGGTCTCGTCCGAGCCACGCTCCCACACGCGCATGTTGATGCTTCCCCGGTCAATCACTTGGACAAACTCCGTATTCACGCGCTCCGGGAACCTCACATGGTGTTCAAAGAACGGCCCGACTTCCCTGATCGGGAAATTTTTTGTATCTTCCACGAAAACAACCGCGTGAGGATTGCCCATGGAAACGGCCGTCATCCGGTATTCCTTCCCGGCAACCATGATCGGCATATCGACCACCTGGGTACCGTCCGCCACCACGGGAATCTGTTCCGGCGCAAATACCGGAACCCCCATATCTACCGTGACTTCGGATACCTTCCCCTCCTTTACCGTCAGGGTCAGGTATTTGATGCCCGCAAGTGTCTCGATGGCAAGCTCCTTTTTTTCCGTCATGCCATGGTCATATACGTATTTCCCGACACAGCGGATCGCGTTTCCGCACATCTGACCCTGCGAACCGTCCGCATTATACATCTCCATCGTAAAATCCGCCACTGCCGACGGCTTGATCAGGACCAGGCCATCCGACCCAATGCCGAAATGCCGGTCGCTGACCCGCTTTGCCAGCGCATGCGCATCCCCGACCGTCTCCTTGTAACAATTTACATACACATAATCATTCCCACAACCCTGCATTTTTGTAAATCTCATATAATTCCCCCTTTATAACATATGGATGATCATTTCTGCCATCTCAAGAAGGTTTACACCGCTGTCCATGCTGTTCTTCTGGATATAGCGGTGCGCCTCCTCCTCCGTCATATGGTTGCGCTGCATCAGAACCAGCTTTGCCTTCTCAATGACCGCCCGCTCGCCCTCGCCGCGCACCTTCGGTTTCTGCCGCTCCTTGCGCCTTTTTTGTATGTAACGGTGCGTCATGACCTGCAGTGTGCTCACCAGACCCCTTGCTTTTAACGGCATGGAAACGGACATGATGCCGCTCCCGTCCAGTTCCGTGATCCTTTGCGCCGAGGCAATGAGCAGCATCTCAAAACCTTTCGGCAGATAATCGCGGATTTCCATGCAATGCATGTCCGGCATCCGGTAGCCGCACACCACGATCCCCCCATCCAGCTCGTTTGCGATGCTGATTGCCTGCGCGCCTGTCGTACAGACCGCCTGAACTTCAAAACCGTTCCGGATGAGCAGGGTCTTGATATTATTGGCATCCTCCATCTTCGGGAAAATGATAATGATACAAAGCACTTACACCCACCTCCGTTCCTGGTGGCTTCCCTGCGTCCACCGCACACCCGCCCAAACAGGTCTGCAAAACAAACCGCCCATCAAAAACGGTCAAGGTACTGTGAAACCTCCCACGCCGAAACGCTCGTGCGGTATTCCTTCCATTCCGCGCGCTTTGCCGCCAGATAATTGTTTCGCAGCTTTTCCCCGAGTACCTCCCGCAAAAGTTCATCCTTCTCCAAGGCATCCAGCGCACAATCCAAATGCTCCGGCAGATTTTTGATGCCAAGCCCCCTCCGCTCTTTTTCCGTCATTGCAAAAATATTCCCGGCAACGCACGGCGGCGGAACCAATTCTTTTTGGATCCCGTCAAGACCTGCCGCAATGCATACCGCAAATGCAAGGTACGGGTTTGCGGAAGGATCCGGGCAGCGCAGCTCAATGCGGTTGACCTTGCCCTTCTTCAGCCCGGTGCGCACCAGTGCCGTGCGGTTCGCCGCCGCCGACCACGCAATGTAGACCGGGGCACCATAGCCCGGCACAAGGCGCTTGTAAGAATTGACCAGCGGGTTCGTGATTGCCGTGATCCCGCCGATATGCGCAAGCAGCCCCGCAACAAAATGCCTGCCGGTCTCGCTCAGTCCATCTTCCGTCTCCAAATCGCCCAAAATATTTTTCCCGTCTGAATTGTATAACGAGAAATTTAAATGCATACCCGAACCTTCCACGCCGGATTTTGGCTTTGGCATGAACGTTGCATGCAGCCCATGCCGTCTGGCAATCGTGCGCACCACCATGCGGAACGTCATCAGATTGTCCGCCGCCGTCAGCGCATCGGAATAGCGGAAATCGATTTCGTGCTGTGCCGGGGCATTTGCGTGGTAGGAAGCTTCCACCTCAAAGCCCATCTCCTCCAATGTCATGACCATTTCCCGGCGCGCATTCTCCCCCGAATCGACCGGCCCGATGTCAAAAAAACTGCCCCGCTCCTTGGTTTCGGTCGTCGCGTTGCCATCCTGCGCCAGATCAAACAGGAAAAATTCGCACTCCGGGCCTGCCTGGAAGCGGTAGCCCATCTTCCCCGCGCCAAGCAATGTCTTTTCCAATATATGGCGGGAATCCGCCTCAAACGGTGTCCCATCCGCGCGGTACAAATCACAGATCAGGCGCGCCACCTTCCCCTGCTGCGGCCGCCACGGAAAAATCTCAAAAGTATCCAGATCCGGGTAAAGGTAAATATCCGGTTCCTCCACCGAT
>CAYMGZ010000396.1:0-3207 GCA_964390095.1 uncultured Lachnospiraceae bacterium
AGTCTCCATATTTGTGTTACTTTATAACACAAGAATACTAAAAAGGAGGTGAAACCACCATGAAACATTTCAAAAAGCTGCTTAGCATCTTCCTTCTCTTAGGGATGCTGGTTGGGATTTCTCAGCCAGGGGATGGGTGTAGTACATTATCCGATACTAACCAGCCGCCAAGGGAAACCAATATTGATATCAATGAATAAGTCAACCTTCCAACTTAATATCCGCCAACACATCCTGTCCGTAAACTTCACTTAAATATTCCCTGATATACCCACAAAACATATCACTTCTCGAAAACATCTTCTCGACAGCATATGCTTGGCGGATATACTCAAAATCCTTGTACTCCATCCCCTTTTTTTGTTTCCTGTCCTCCACGATCCGGAACTTCTCAAACAACAGCGCTCCCCATTGTATATACGAATCCAGCCAATACATCATCCTCAACCCCTGGTCTGCATACTGCCCTGCCTCATCCAGATTCCCAAGTTCCCGCTCTATATAGCACAAACAATATAACATCTGTATGTAATAATCCCGGAAAAATCCCATATTTCTTTTTTCTTCCAGATATCCCTTCTGTTTTTTCAATGCCTTGGCCAAAAAACCCAAATCCTCCCCTTCCGGGTCCCACGCTACCTCCATCAGCGCACTCCACTCTGGGCGCAGCAAACTTCCACTGGCCACGGCAAGCCTTTCCTTTTTTATCCCGGAATGCCCCACCACCTTCCACATCTCTGCATTTTTTTCCTGCCCCGTGATTTCCCCCTGCTTCCAGTCAAAAAGCGCATCCCAGTATGTCCCAAACTGCTGGTTCGTCTCATACTTCCAATCCATCTTTTCTTCCAGTTCCGAAAGGAGCTGCCTCCCCTCCTCATACTTTCCAGCGGAATATGCGCGCATCATCCTCGCGTATTTTTTATATTCCGCATCGTCTTTTGTCAAAAATCCCGGGTCATATTTTTTCCAGTACATCCCAAGGCGCTCTTTGAGCATCTTGCGTTTTTTCGGCTTTGGTTTTGCTTTTCCCTTAAAAATCGGGACCAGGGATTTTTTGGGGTCTGCGTAAATGCCATCCCCCAATTGATTGACATCCCAACCGTACAGTTCCATGCGCTCATATAAGAGTTCTTCAAATGCGTGCATGCTCCGCTCCATATAATCCGGGTCAAGGTTATCGCACAGGGGCACATTCCTGTCATTTTCCCTGTTTCCCTCAGACGTGGCAGCCACATAATCCCAGATGTCCCCCGAAGTTCCCCCCGTTCCTTTCCCCGTTAAGGCTTCATGCACCCTCCCTCCCTCTTTCCGACCCGAAACCATTTTTTGCACATCCCCCCATGCCCTTTCAAGGATACCAAAAGTATTTTCCTCTGCGGTATGTTCCCCAAAAATTTGCATTTTCTTTAAAAGTGTCAACCGCATACGCTCCATCTTCCGAAAGAGTGGAAATTGCTTTTGCGCCAAACAAAGCATTTCTAATGCATCCGTCAGCTTTTCCAAAATCTGCGCGCATTCCTGCGCATCCCGGAACCCTTGCAGCTCATCCCCATCCTTCCGGACAAAGAACCCGAAATCCGTCCCTTGACAGCGCGCATCCTTCCACCAGTCATCCTCACCGGACATCCTGCGCAAACGGTTCGCTGCCATACGGTAGCAGAGCAACGGATATAATTTCCTTAGGTCCGCGCGGTCTTTGACATTTGCCAAAAGATAACTGGATAGTTCCTGGTACCACAAAAATGCTTCCCCATCCTCCCCCATGCATTCTAACACCCTTGCAAACCGCGCCAGCAGGAATTGCTCCATCAGATGGAACCGCCGCTTTTTCAGCCATCCGCGCTGCGGCAGGGGGCTTCCCGCCTGCGGTGGCAGCCCCCATGCACTTTCCGGGATGGTCTGCCGCAGTCCGCTTAAAATGATTTCGGACTGCTCTGCATAAGGGCGCTTTTTCCTGCGCGCGATTTCTGCCCGCGCAAGCAGGAGGAACTGCTGGTGGAGCGCCTGTTCCCCTTCCGGCATGGCCTCCCGTCCCGCCTCCTCATCCCCCCTTGCAGCTTCCGCCAATTCCTCCCCATACTCTACAATCCCCATCTCTGCCGCTTCCAATCCCCCCTGCCGGATGTTTTGCCATATCTGCTCCCGGCACCATGCAAGCGCATATTCCTCATCGGAAAGCATCGCGTCAAACTTATCCACCGACCTCCCCAGACGCTGTGCCATCGCGTGCACCTGCAGCATCCAGAAGGTGGGTTCGTCCCCATCCTGCCAAAGGAGGTACTCTTCCTCTTTACAGATACCATCAAACAATACTGTCCATTCAATTTGTTGCTCATTTTGCTCTGTCTGGATGACCTGTTTTAGCACCCGAAGATCCCCCCTTTCTATCCTCCCCTGCTTCCTATTCCCTCTTGCTTCCCTTACTTTCTATCCCCTCTTGCTTCCATAACAAAATTATACTCACGGGCGATGAAATTTGCCACGATGGCTTCGGAACCTTTCGCTCGTGAATCGGGTTGCCTGGAAAGTTTTTATGACTATCATTATAAATTCCTGTCATAAGCTTACCATATAATACAAATAAATACAATTACAATCTTAAAAAATCAATAAAACAGCCCGCCAAGTGGAATGATATTTTACCCATCTACCCAAAACAGGTTATATCATTTCCCTTGGCGGGCTATTTTATTTCACCATTTCCCCGTATGATCCGCATTGCCAAAATGTCCTTCCGGTCTTCGAAGGCTTGGTCACCATCCCCCCGTATGATCGGCGTTGCCAGATACACGACCGTGCGGTCATGGTCTGCCTCATAGCGCACGGCAACATGTTTTATAGGATTACCCTACCCTTTTTCATCGCATTTATTTCGCAGCAAAATATTTTTCTCCACAGATTCCATGATCTTCTGTAATTCTTCAAATGTCAGGTCCTTGTAGCAGTCATTGGAGATTACGGTCTGATATAATTCCTGTGGCGACTTTATAAATTTTTGCAGTGTTGCAACCAATGACTGCAAGCCTTCACGGATTCCCTCACGCATTCCTTCCTGCCTGCCCTCACGGATTCCCTCCTGCCTGCCTTCACGGATTCCCTCACGCATCCCTTCCTGCCTGCCCTCACGGATTCCCTCACGCATCCCCTCCTGTCTGCCCTCCTCGCGGATATCCCGCACGAACGCTTCCTCATCAAATTCCGTAAGCA
>CAYMGZ010000397.1:0-3206 GCA_964390095.1 uncultured Lachnospiraceae bacterium
TGAATCTTCCCTGCTCGATTTTCATAGGATATTGCGTTCCATGGAATAAAAACGCCCCGCGTGGATGCGCGCTTCGCGCACAGGGAAGATGCCGCACGGCGGGCAGTGGGGTGGGGGATGCCAGTGTTCTGCGGATGTATTGCGATAGGAACAAGGAAAGGAAAAAAGAGGAAAGGACAGGTATCAACATGCAGAAAGAACTTGCAAAAAATTATAACCCGAAGGATATCGAGGACCGGCTGTACGAAAAATGGGAAAAAGGGAAATATTTCCATGCCGAGGTGGACGAGACGAAGGAACCGTTCACGATCGTGATCCCGCCGCCAAACATCACCGGCCAGCTTCACATGGGGCACGCGCTCGACAATACAATGCAGGATATCCTTGTGCGCTTTAAGCGGATGCAGGGTTACAACACGCTCTGGCAGCCGGGCACGGACCATGCGAGCATCGCGACCGAGGTCAAGATCATCGAGCAGCTGAAAAAAGAGGGCATCGACAAAAAGGATCTCGGGCGTGAGGGGTTTTTAAAGCGCGCTTGGGCATGGAAGGAAGAGTACGGCGGGCGCATCGTCAAACAGCTGAAAAAGATGGGTTCCTCCTGCGACTGGGACAGGGAACGCTTTACGATGGATGAGGGCTGTTCGGAGGCGGTCGAGGAAGTATTTTGCAAGATGCATGGGAAAGGCCTGATTTACAAGGGCTCCCGCATCATCAACTGGTGTCCGGTCTGCAAGACTTCGATCTCGGACGCGGAGGTGGAGTACGAGGAGCAGGCAGGTCATTTCTGGCACATCAAATATCCGGTGGTCGGAACGGGTGAATTTCTTGAATTTGCAACGACCCGCCCGGAGACAATGCTCGGCGATACGGCGGTAGCGGTACACCCGGAAGATAAGCGCTATGCGCATCTGGTCGGAAAGACGGTGAAGGTTCCGTTTGTGGACCGTGAGATCCCGGTGATTGCGGATGTCTATGTCGAGAAGGATTTCGGGACGGGCGTGGTAAAGATCACGCCGGCGCACGACCCGAACGATTTTGAGGTCGGCAAGCGCCATAACCTGCCGGAAATCAACATTATGAATGACGACGCGACGATCAATAAAAACGGTGGGAAATTTGCGGGGATGGACCGCTATGAGGCGAGGAAGCAGATCGTTGCGGAACTTGACGCGATGGGGCTTTTGGTGCGCATCGAGGATTACACCCACAATGTCGGCACGCACGACCGCTGCGGCACGACGGTGGAGCCGCTGATCAAGCCGCAGTGGTTTGTGAAGATGGATGAACTGATAAAACCGGCGGTTTTAGCGGTGAAGAACAAAGAAGTCACACTGATCCCGGAGCGGATGGAAAAAATTTACTATAACTGGACGGACAATATCAAGGACTGGTGTATTTCCAGACAGCTCTGGTGGGGGCACCGCATCCCGGCGTACTATTGTGACGACTGCGGTGAGATCATGGTGGCAAAGACGAAAAACGCGCCGAAGGCATGCATAAAATGCGGCAGCACGCACATCCGTCAGGACGAGGATACGCTTGATACTTGGTTCTCCTCGGCTCTGTGGCCGTTCTCCACACTCGGCTGGCCGGAGCAGACGAAGGAACTGAAATATTTTTATCCGACGAGCGTGCTTGTGACCGGGTATGATATTATTTTCTTCTGGGTCATCCGCATGATTTTTTCCGGCTATGAGCATATGGGTGAAAAGCCGTTCCAGACCGTGCTCTTCCATGGGCTGGTGCGCGACTCGCAGGGGAGGAAGATGAGCAAATCGCTCGGCAACGGCATTGACCCGCTCGAGGTGATTGACAAATACGGTGCGGATGCGCTGCGCTTTACGTTGATCACCGGGAACGCACCGGGCAACGACATGCGCTTTTACTGGGAGAGGGTGGAGGCGAGCCGGAATTTCGCCAACAAGGTGTGGAACGCGTCGCGTTTCATCATGATGAATATGGCGCAGATGAGGGAGCAGGGGCTTGATGCGGCGGTTTCTTCCGTAAAGGAGGAAGCACTCACGAGTGCGGACCGCTGGATTTTGTCAAAGGCGAATGAGCTGGTGCGCGATGTGACGGATAATCTGGAGCACTTTGAGATGGGGATTGCGGCGGATAAGATTTACGGTTTTATCTGGGAAGAATTCTGCGACTGGTATATCGAGATGGTAAAACCGCGCCTGTACGGGGAGGATGCCGCGACGAAGACGGCGGCGATCTTTACGCTGCGAAAGGTGCTGACGGTAGCGCTTAAGCTTTTGCATCCGTATATGCCGTTTGTGACGGAGGAGATTTTCTGCACGTTAAAGGAAGCAGAGGGGACGCTTGCCGGAAATGAATCCATCATGGTTTCCTCCTGGCCGGAATATGATGAAAAAAGTCATTTTGCCGATGAGGAGGAAGCCGTGGAATGGATGAAGGAGGCGGTCAAGGCTATCCGCAATGTGCGTACGGAAATGAATGTGCCGCCAAGCCGCAAGGCGACGGTTTTCATTGTTTCGGAGAATGGCAGGGTGCGGGATATTTTTGCGGCGGGCAAGGTGTTTTTTGCGCCGCTTGCGTATGCCGGCGAGGTGAAGGTCCAGGCGGATCAGGCGGGGATTGATGACGATGCGGTTTCGGCCGTGATCCATCAGGCTGTGATCTACATGCCGTTTGCCGACCTTGTGGATATCGAGAAGGAGACGGAGCGCCTCACAAAGGAAAAAGCGCGCCTTGAGGGTGAAATTAAGCGCGCGTCGGGGATGCTTGCAAACCCGAATTTTGTGAACAAGGCACCGGAGAAGAAATTGTCCGAGGAGCGGGAAAAACTGAAAAAGTATACGGACATGCTTGCACAGGTCACAAAACAGCTGGAGCATTTTGCAAAAAAATAAAGGGAAGCCTTTTTTTCCCTGTCCGGACGCAGCAGGCAAAAGCATGGTTTCTAAAAATATATAGTTGGCGATTTTTAATCACCGTATATATAGAAGAAATTTGAAAAAATAATCAAATAATAGTGGAAATTGTTCCGTGGTTGTAGTACAATGGAAACAGGAATGGCTTTGCTGCAAAGGAAAGGCGGGGATGCTTATGAAAAATGCAGAATTGGTTGAATGGATTGAAAAAGGTTCTAAGGTACTGATTAGGGATGATTGGATGATGGCAGAGTTATATTTGTGTCCACCGCCGGAGAATGTGAGTTACGACCTGAATATTATTTT
>CAYMGZ010000398.1:0-3205 GCA_964390095.1 uncultured Lachnospiraceae bacterium
GTGGAGCGCTTCATCCCGAACGAGGATGGAAAGGTGAAAATGTACACCTGCGGGCCGACGGTCTACCACTACGCGCACATTGGCAACCTGCGCAGTTACATTATGGAGGATGTGCTCGAAAAATTCCTGCGTTTTTCCGGTTACGACGTAAAGCGTGTCATGAACATTACCGATGTCGGGCATCTCTCCAGTGACGCGGACACCGGCGAGGATAAGATGTTAAAGGGCGCAAAGCGCGAGCACAAGACCGTGATGGAGATCGCGAAATTCTACACGGACGCGTTTATGTCCGACTGCGCAAAATTAAACATCAAAACGCCGGATGTCGTGGAACCGGCAACGAACTGCATCGCCGATTTCATCCATATGGTCGAAGTGCTGCTTGAAAAGGGCTATGCTTATCTGGCGGGCGGCAATGTCTATTTTGACACATCCAAACTCAAAGAATACTATGTCCTTAGCAACCAGAATGCCGAGGAACTGGCCGTCGGGGTGCGCGAGAGCGTACAGGAGGATGAAAACAAGCGCAGCAAGACGGATTTCGTGCTGTGGTTCACAAAATCAAAATTCGAGGACCAGGAATTAAAATGGGAAAGCCCGTGGGGCGTTGGCTATCCGGGCTGGCATATTGAGTGCTCCGCCATCAGCATGAAGCATCTGGGGGAAAACCTTGACATCCACTGCGGCGGCATCGACAATGTATTCCCGCACCACACGAACGAGATCGCGCAGAGCGAATCTTACCTTGGGCATAAATGGTGCATTTATTGGTTCCATGTGCTGCATTTAAATGACGCGACCGGGAAAATGAGCAAGTCAAAAGGTGATTTCCTGACCGTCTCGCTGCTTATGGAGAAAGGCTATGACCCGCTTGTCTACCGTATGTTCTGCTTACAGTCACACTACCGCAAGCCGCTTGTTTTTACTTACGAGGCGCTTGACAATGTGGCGGTGGCGTATGAGAAACTTGTGGCAAGGATCGCGGCGCTTTTGCCGGATGCGGCAGGGGATGCGGGAAGCAATGGGGCAGTCTCGCAGGGTGCATCGGCGGATGCGGAGAAATTGGCACAGTACCGAGCGCAGTTTATGGAGGCAATGAACAACGACTTAAATACTTCTTCCGCTTTGACCGTGTTATATGACATGCTGAAAGATGATGCAGACGACGCGACAAAATGCGCGTCGGTGGCGTTGTTTGACGAAGTGCTTTCGCTCGGGCTGCTTGCGGCGGCAAAGAAAAGGAAGGAAGAAAAAAGCGGTGCAGGCCTTGATGAAGATCTGGTCGGCTGGATTGAGGCGAAAATCGCGGAGCGTAAGGAAGCGAAAAAGGCGAAGGACTTCGCGCGGGCGGACGCAATCCGTGAAGAATTGGCGGCAGGCGGGATTGCCATCAAGGACACAAGGGAAGGGACTGTCTGGGAAAAAATGTAAGACAGGAAGGGCATCCCGCATATTGGGGCGAGGGAAAAGGAGGATGGCATGGATATCAAAGTTGGGGATACATTGAAACTGAAAAAAAAACACCCATGCGGAAGCCAGATGTGGAAGGTGCTGCGCGTGGGGATTGATTTCAGGCTTCAGTGCGAGGGCTGCGGACACCAGATCATGATTGCAAGGAAACAGGCGGAGAAAAACGTGCGGCAGGTCATTCCGGGGGAGATGGGAAAAGAGTAGAGGTTGCCGGGGAGGTAACCCGGAGATGGCAGGAGGGGACTTATGAAAGTTGGGATTGTATGTGCGGGTGATGAAGAGCTTGCTCCTTTTTTGCCTCTTATAAGGAACTGCAAAACAACAGAAAGGGCTATGCTGAAATTTAATGAAGGGCAGATTGGTGGTGTGGAGGTTGTTGCATTATTTTCCGGAGTATGTAAGGTAAATGCTGCCATAGCATCACAACTTTTGATCGATGCATTTGGCGTGGATATGGTCATCAATCCGGGAACGGCAGGCGGAATGGATTCAGGCCTTGAAATATTTGATACGGTAATCTCCACAGAGGTTTGTTACCACGATGTTGCGCCTGATATTTTAACGGAATTTCATCCGTGGATGAAATCCGCATTTTTTGAAGCAGACCATGAACTGATCGAATTATCCAAAACCGCGGTTAAAAAGATCAGACCGGCGGGAAACGTAATCTGGGGACGGATGGTAACGGGGGAATCATTTATAACCGACCATGGCAGACAAAGGATTTATGATGAATTTGCACCCATGACGGTAGATATGGAAAGCGCAAGTATCGCCCATGTGTGCTATGTAAACAGCATCCCGTTTCTTTCCGTTCGGTGTGTCACGGATACCCCAACCCATCGTGGAATTGGCAATTTTGAAGAAAATTGTACCAGAGCATCGGAAATCGCAATGAATATTACGGTAGCTTTATTGGAGGAGATTGGAAGAAGGTAATATCATAAGTTATTATCATTTGGAAAGGAAACAGGCAAATATATTCTATTTGGAGGTGGGTCTTTCGATGGATGGGGATTACGGGGAAACAGAAAAAATGCAGGGCAGCCCGCAGCGCATTTGTAAAAAATGCCTGCTGCGCGAAATGGAGGAAGGCGAGTATTTTAAAAATATGTACGAGTACATCGCGCAGCTTGACCCGGAAATCAAGGCGGATGCGGCGCTGTATGAGGAAAGGCTGTCCGCCTGCAAGGCATGCGGGCATCTTATGAACGGGATGTGCCGGGTCTGCGGGTGTTTTGTGGAAATGCGGGCGGCGGTGAAGAAAAATTATTGCCCGGCGGTGGAGAAGTTTTGGTAAGATTTGTTTTAAAACGAAGGACGGAGGTACCACCATGGGAATCTATTTGAATCCAGGGAATGAGGGGGTTCAGGAGTCGGTTTGCTCCGAGATCTATGTTGATAAGACGGGGTTGATTAAATATACAAATAAATACTTGAACACAAAACAGAAGTTTCTCTGTGTCAGCAGACCGAGGCGTTTTGGGAAGTCCATGGCACAAGAGGTTGCGGCAACACTTGACCGTGCGCATACAGAGATTGCATCGAACTTGGATTACAATAATGGGGCGGCTTTAAGCTGCGCGGTCATACAATAAAACGGCAGAAGCCACAATTAAGCAGATAAAAGATAAGAAATATCCCGATGCGCTGAAAAATTATTCTGGTGAGCTCGTCCTTGTTGGGATAAACTATGATAAGGACAAGAAGGATGCAGGGCATAGCTGTAAGATAG
>CAYMGZ010000399.1:0-3202 GCA_964390095.1 uncultured Lachnospiraceae bacterium
TAAAAAGTAATTTTGTACAATTCTGCCTTTCCCTGTACATTTTTTCGCTGCTATGGCAATTGTGTAATAAATTAGGAGCATAACCGGTAAAAAGATCGCTACAAAAACAATGGATGAAAATATCATGGCTGGTACCTTCCTGTAATATTTGACATATATGTTAACTAAATCCAAAAACAAGTCTAGTATATTACAGATTATTGTTTTCGTCAAGTTTCTTTTGCACCCTTTTATGCAAGGCAAGACTGCGCAAAAAGGACTTCCTTTCCCGAAAAAGAAATCTTTTAGATTTTTTTCGGAAAAAGAAGTCCCATATTCTGCCTTATTTAAAACCTTCCGGTCCGTCCGGGAAACCTTGGCCAAATCCGCTTACAAAAAACCGGACACGTTTCCCGTCCATCCCAATCTTATAATACTTCCTTGACTGCCGCCACAACATTCTCCGTCGTGAACCCGAACTTCTTAAACAGTGTCGCAGCCGGTGCGGAAGCACCGAAGCCCTTCATCGTGATGGTCTTGCCATCCAGCCCGACATACTTGCCCCAGCCAAAATCGCCAAGCGCTTCCACTGCTACCCTTGCGCGGACACTCTTCGGGAGCACGGATTCCTTATACTCGTCGGACTGCTCCTCGAAAATATCCATACACGGCATGGATACAACGCGCACGTCTACACCGTCCTTTGCAAGCGCTGCCTTTGCCTCAACCGCAAGGGAAACTTCGGAACCCGTCGCGATGATGATCGCATCCGGAACTTCCTTCGTGGAATCCTCCAGCACATAGGCACCCTTTAACGCTTCCTTCGATGAGCCGGAAAGCTGCGGCAGATTCTGCCTTGAAAGTACCAGCGCGGTCGGTGTCTCAAGCGAAGTCACTGCGGAATACCATGCCGCGATCGTCTCGGTTGCGTCCGCCGGGCGGAATACATGGAAATTCGGCATCGAGCGCAGCATTGCAAGCTGCTCAATCGGCTCATGGGTCGGTCCGTCCTCCCCGACACCGATGCTGTCATGCGTGAGCACGTAAGTGGTCGGGATTTTCATGATCGAGGAAAGCCTTGCCATCGGCTTTACATAATCGCTAAATACAAAGAAAGTCGAAACAAACGCGCGCAGGCCGTGCAGCGTCATGCCGTTGCCGATTGCCGCCATCGCAAGCTCACGGACACCAAAGTGCATATTCCTGCCCGCATAATCCGCCTTCGAGAAATCGCCCATGTCCTTCATATAGGTCTTGGTGGACGGGGAAAGGTCTGCCGCGCCGCCGATCAGGTTCGGGACTTTGTCCTTTAAGCGGTTGATGACCTGACCGGAAAGGTTCCTGGTTGCCTCCGGCTTATCATCATATGCCCAGAACGCTTCATCGTCAATCAGCTTCTTCGCGATCTCAAGGTCAAATTCCTCATCCCACGCTTTCTTCATCTCCGGATACTTCGCGCAGTATTCCGCGAACATCTTGTTCCAGGCATCCTCGACCTCTGCTTTCGCCGACGCGATATCCCTGTAATTTGCGTATACTTCATCCGGTACGAAGAACGGCTCGTCGCTCGGCCAGCCAAGGTTCTCCTTGAGCGCCTTTACATTGTCCTCGCCCAAAGGCTCGCCGTGTGCGCTCGCCTTGCCCTGTTTTGCCGGGCAGCCAAAACCAATCTGTGTCTTTACGGTAATCATGGTCGGGCGGGTTTTATCTGCTTTTGCCTCCTCGATTGCTTTTCCAATTTCTTCCAAATTATTGCCATCTTCCACGACAAGCGTCTGGAAACCGAATGCCTCAAAACGCTTCTTCACATCCTCCGTGAATGCGATGTCCGTGCTTCCCTCGATGGAAATCTGGTTCGAATCATACAGTACAATCAGTTTGCCAAGCCCCAAAGTGCCTGCAAGGGAGAAAGCCTCCGAAGAAATGCCCTCCATCATGCAGCCATCGCCACCGAGCACATAAGTGTAATGGTCAACAACCGGGAAACCTTCCTTATTAAACTTCGCTGCCAGATGCGCTTCTGCCGCTGCCATGCCGACTGCCATGCCCATGCCTGCACCAAGCGGGCCTGTCGTGGCCTCAACACCCCTTGTATGGCGGTATTCCGGATGGCCTGGGGTCAGGGAATCAAGCTGCCTAAACTGCATTAAATCTTCCTTTGTCAGGCCGTAACCAAACAAATGAAGAAGTGAATACAATAAGGTGGAACCATGCCCGCCGGAGAGGATGAAACGATCCCTGTTCGGCCAGTCCGGGTTTGCCGGATTGTGGTTCATATGCTTCGCCCAAAGCTCATATGCCATCGCTGCGCTGCCAAGCGGAAGTCCCGGATGGCCGGATTTTGCCTTCTGTACGGCATCTGCTGCCAGCACGCGGATCGCGTTTACCGACATTGTATCAATATTGCTCATAAATTGATATCCCTCCATATTAAGTTTCGTAAATGCCTTTTCGGTACTTCTCAACAACAAGGGGGATTTTTATCTGCCTTGCTCCTAAAAATCCCCCTGCGGTACTACAGGCATATACTTTTTAAGTTTCTGGTTTCTGCTGCTTTTTAATCCTCAGATCCTTTTACTCAGTCCTGCTTACCAAAAACCGCCTCATAATCCTTCTTAAACTTCTCAATCCCCTGGTCGGTCAACGGGTGTTTTGTGCACTGAACGATAACGCTGTAAGGAACCGTTGCAATATGGGCACCTGCAAGGGCACAGTCCGTAATGTGGATCGGGTTGCGCACGCTCGCTGCGATAATCTCCGTCTCAAGACCGTAAATATCAAAAATCTCAGCGATGTTGCGGATCAGGTCAATGCCCGGTGTGGAAATGTCATCGAGACGGCCAAGGAACGGCGAAACGTAAGTCGCACCCGCCCTTGCTGCAAGAAGCGCCTGGTTTGCGGAGAAAATCAAAGTCACATTTGTTTTAATCCCCTCAGAGGAAAGCACTTTCACTGCCTTTAAGCCCTCAACGGTCATCGGGATCTTAACGACCATGTTCGGATGGATCGCCGCAATCTCGCGGCCTTCCTTGATCATGCCTTCCGCATCAACCGTCGTTGCCTTAACCTCACCGCTGATCGGGCCATCCACGATGGATGTGATCTCCTTGATCACCTCATTGAAATCCCTGCCCTCTTTTGCAATGAGGGACGGGTTTGTGGTAACGCCACAGATTACACCCATGTCATTTGCTTTCCGAATGTCCTCCACATTGGCTGTGTC
>CAYMGZ010000400.1:0-3200 GCA_964390095.1 uncultured Lachnospiraceae bacterium
AGGGAAACACTAAGCTGTGCAAAAGACATAGGAGGGGTGAAGGGCAATAAGACCCCTTTCATGGATTACCGCAGGGAACAGGATCATGTGATATTCCTGCCCAAGAAACGTCAGGAGGAGGTTTTGGCAGGGGATAAGGAGAACAAGACCAATCTGATTGTGGCGAAAAAAATGGCGGAAAAAAGTAATTGTTCCTATATTTTTGGGGAAAACAGCAGGGAAATTTTCTGCCGGGAATATCAAAATGGTTTCCGTGACTGTGCGGACGTAATCCGGGCATTATTTCTTTTTGCGCTGAAAGATTTGTTCGTGATCCGCAACACACATTCGGGAATGATCTCGGCAAATTTTCTGCTGCCCATGGCGTTCCAGCTAGAGCAGCGGGGGAAGAATCCCCAAGGGCGGTTACCGGATATGTATGTGTATAAGGGTAATTTTGCGATCCCGCTGAAGGAACCGGTTCTTTTGGAGGCGGGAAAAAGGACGTTGCTCCTAACCCTGACCGAGCAGATCAACACGGTGCTCCCTACGATCATCCCCGGAATGAAAATCGGGGTAAGGGATTATGGGATGCAGATGACGGATTCGGGGGCAGATGGTTATAAGCTGGAGCTGGTTTCCCTGAGGGATGGGGTTCCTGCCATCCCAATCCGCATGGAATCCGAGGGGATCATCAAAATCATTTCGGTTTTAAATGTATTGATCCAGGCATTTGCAAACCCGTCCATCTGTTTGGCAATCGATGAATTGGACGCGGGGATTTTCGAGTATATGCTGGGGGAACTTTTGGATATTTTTGAAAACAACGCGAAAGGGCAGCTGATTTTCACCTCCCATGACCTAAGGGCACTTGAGATGTTGGATAAGGACAGTATCATGTTCTCAACAGCCAACCCGAAAAGGCGGTATATCCATATGAAAAACATCAAAGCTTCCAACAATCTCAGGGATGTTTATTTGCGGGGGATAACGCTTGGCGGGCAGGAGGAGGTCATCTACGAGGCTACGGACAGCTTAAAAATCGCGCGGGCCTTCCGGAAGGCGGGGCGGAGTATCAGGAATGGGTGAAAAGAAAATAATGATGTTTGTTGTCGAGGGGATGAGCGATATGGCCGCCCTTGGCACAATTATGAAAGAATATTTTTCGGGCAGGGAAGTGCAATTTGTAATTGTACATGGGGATATCACAACAAAGGATTTCACATCATCGGAAAACGTGGTAAAAAAAGTTAATGCGTTGGTGGAAGGGTTAAAACAGCGGTACCGTTACAGGACGGAGGATTTTTTAAAGATCATACAATTAACGGACATGGACGGCGTGTTTGTGCCGGATCATGCCGTATGACAGGCGGATACCACTTCGGTCCGTTATTTTCCGGATCATATGGAAACGGGCTGTGTGGAGGCGGTGCTTGACCGAAACCACAAAAAAGCGGAAGTGCTGCGCAGGCTTAGGAAAACGGGAAAGATAAATGGGATACCGTACCGGATTTATTTTAATTCCTGCAACCTGGAGCATGTACTGTATGGGGAACTGAGGGATTACACGGACGAGGAAAAAGAAGCTTGCTCCGATGATTTTGCGGAACAATATGAAGGCCGGTCGGAGGAATTTGTAAAATTAGTTTCAGCGCCGGAAGTGGCCGTACCGGGAACATACCAAAAAACGTGGGATTATATTGAAAAAGGTGGGAATTCATTGAACCGGCATTCCAATATGCACCTGCTGTTTGGAAATTAAGGTTTCATCCCGTTTGTCAAAAAAATAGAATATCAACCACAGCCTAAGCTGTCATGAAACAGGAGTGCTGCGGGATTATGGCAAAAACATTTTGTTTTCCATATGCCATATCCCGCGCCCCTGCTATTTCATGGGAGTTTTTTCATTTTTTTATCTACAACCGTAACTGCAACCGCAGCCTACAACCGGCCTGCAAACTGTCCTACTTCCAGATTTCCTCCCCAAACCCCCCGATAAACGCCGCCAGCTCGTCCGCCATTTTTTCCGCCTCCGGGATGCGGATATGCCCCGGCGTGCCTGTTCCGTTGTTGGAATACAAAAAATGCACGACCTTCGGGTCGGCGATGGCATCCTTTACGTCCTCAATCGCATCATCCCATGCCTTGTCATGGCAGAGGATGGTGGTTGCAAGGACGAAGAGCGCGTCCGGGTATTTTTCGCGCAGTTTTTTCACAAAACCGATGTAATGCTGTTTCCAGTTGGCGCTTTTTTCTGCGTCCTTACCCATATAATCCTCCGGGTTGCAATCGTTCTGCCCGATGGCGATGATTACGACATGGGGCGTGTAGAGCGAAAAATCCCAAGGGGTTGGCGCGCCAAAATAATCGCAGTAGCGCAGTTTGTCCCAGACCGTTTCCATGCCGACATAATCCGGGGCGTGGAAATATCCCGTGCCATTAAGCAGCGCGATGCCGCCCTGCGCAATATCGTGCAATTCGGCATTCAGTTTGCGGGCAGTGAAAAACGCGTAGGAATACCAGGCATTGGAGTAAACGCCGTCGTGGTTTTCCGGGTCGGCCTTCCCGACACAGCCAAGCGCCTCGCAAACCTCCCCGGCGCTGACGGAATCGCCGTAGCATTCCATGCGGCGCGCCGGGCGTTTTGGCGGAGGGAGCACGACCGCGTCTGCCAAAAGATAAACCCCAAGGAAATCAAGGTAGTGGGAGGCATCCTGGCATTTGTACAAAATAACCTCATGCTCAGCCTTGGCAAGCCCGGTGCACACCGGCAGCAGGATCTCTTCCCCGTGTACCGGGATCTCGATTTTTTCCTGTACCTCCCCATCAATGACCACGCCAACATAATTATGGTAGCAGCTGTGGTAATTCTTAAGTTTCATGACAAGACCGCCGCCGCCGGAAAAGCAAAAGGCTGCGGAACTGCCAGGATAGATCAAGCACGGCGCGTCCGCGTTTGTAAAGTCAATCCTCCCGGTATACAAAAAAGAACCGGAAGAAGGCAGGAGCAGCTGGTAATTCGTAAGATCAATGTCGGACATAAAAACCTCCCCAAAAAATAAATTTTAAATGATTTCCGTCCCGGACAAAAAAGGGACAGGTTTTCTATTGTTAACAGTATAAAAAACATGCTGTAAAAAGTCAAGCGCAACACGGATAAATAGCCATCCCCCGGAAAGCTTTTCTAAGCCTTGCACTTCTCCCATAGCGGCAGCTTTGGG
>CAYMGZ010000401.1:0-3197 GCA_964390095.1 uncultured Lachnospiraceae bacterium
GAAATAATATTCAATATCGTTTTCATACCCGTACTCAAATTATTTTTAAATATCCCGCCCCATTCTTTATGCTTATTATTTTGGAATGTTTCCACGCTCAACCAATCCGCATCATCTATTTTCCGCAAAAGCTCCCGAACCTTTTCACAATCTTTTAAAAAAGTCTTGCGATTGAAAAACGCATCATTATACATCACCGTATGGTCCGGCTGTGTTCCCCTCTCATATACCTTTAACGCCATCCCTGCCCTCCTTTTCCTTCTTCTTATATACTGCCATGGAAAAATATCCATCCAACCGATTCAAAAAGAAACCTCCGAACGGTTCCTTTTCAAAAAACTTTAGCTTCTTTTCTGCCGTGTGAAAGGGGGCAAGCCCCAAAACTTTTGCCGAACCCTTGCCCCTTTCACATTTCACACCAAAAAACTGCTCTAACCCCGAAGTTCGTTCACACTAATCACCTTACATCGTTTTTTATAACATGCAATCCCATACCGGTAAATTGTTTGCATCCCATCATCCACCAAGGTTTCCTCATAATTCTTCTCCAAAAGCTGCTTTCCCGCCCTCTGGCAGGCAATGTCAAAAGCGGCATCCTCCGCGTATTTCAACTCGATGACAATCCCGATCTCCCGCTCCTCATTTTCAACCAAAAGGTCGGCGTAGCCTTCCCCTGATTCAACATTTGATTTTACAACCCAGTCTTCCATATGCGAAAAAAGCCCAAGCAGGATGCCATGATAAAAATTTTCCTTAATATCTTTTCTCACGTTGGTATCGCGTATGCTGATGGTCTTTTTTAAGTAGGAGGTAAACCCTTCCTCGATCGCGGCAACGTCATTTTCCTCAAATGCCCTGCAAAAGCGCAGGAGCTTTTCTGTATCCCTGCCCGCCTCCTCATGGAACCAATCCTGTATCTGCTCCGTGAAAATCCATCGGATTTCGGAGTTTGGGATGACTAACTGTGCAAAACCATCCTCGTCCTCCCCCTGTTTGGTCAGGTAGCCGGTTGTAAAAAGAATGCTCCACAAATTTTCCAGATTGGAATCCAAGTCGCGGTAGGTTAACTCCTGCCGTATCTTTTTCCTGATGCTCCCGCCATCGACCAATGTCTCGATCTCCTTGCGGGTGGCGGCCTTCGCCCTGCCTACAAAGCTTCTTACAATGTCGTTGCCACTTGTGTTGACCCAATAATTCCGCATCCGTAAACCCAAAATATTCGCTGTAGCGCACTTCCTCCACGGTATATACACTGAAATTATTCAACCCTGTAAAAATACTTTCCTTGGAAATCCGCAGGCAGCCTGTGAGCACCGCAAATGCCAGACTGTCATTTGTCTTTAGGGCGCTTCCGAACAACAGCCGGATCAGCTTGAAATCCTCAAAGCCGATGGGGAATGGTTTTTGCTCCACCATAAAAACCTCCTGATGGGATGTCTGGTCCATATAACCTTACACTTCTTCTGCAATTTCCGCAAGCTTCTCCAAAAACTGTGCCGTTCCCTCAAACCAGTCAACCCCAAGCTCCGAGAGCAGGCCTTCATCCGCCGCCTTTGCCACCGCAGGGTCAACCGGGAGCTTTGCAAGCACCGGAAGCATATATTTTGCCGCGACCTCGTCGATCCGGCTCCCGCCAAAGACAGGCATGCGCTCCCCGCATTTCCTGCACTCGATATAGCTGTAATTCTCGACAAACCCCAAGACCGGGATTTCCATCTCCTCCGCCATGTTCACCGCCTTGGCAACGATCATGCCAACGAGCTGCTGCGGGCTTGTCACAATGATCGTGCCCTCCACCGGCAGCGACTGGAACACCGTCAGCGGCACATCACCCGTTCCCGGCGGCATATCCACGAACATGTAGTCCACATCCCCCCAGACCACCTCGCTCCAGAACTGCTTGACGGTGCCCGCAATCACAGGACCGCGCCAGACGACCGGGGTCTCCTCATCATCCAGCAAAAGGTTGACGCTGATGACTTTGATGCCGTCCTTCGTGACCGCCGGGAGGATGCCGCGCTCATCCGCGACCACCTGCCCGTGCAGCCCGAACCCCTTCGGGATGGAAGGTCCCGTCGCATCCGCGTCAAGGATCGCCACTTGGTATCCTTTTTTCCTCATCTGCACCGCAAGCGCACTGGTCACAAACGATTTCCCAACCCCGCCCTTGCCGCTCATCACGGCAATCACATGCTTTACATTGCTATATGCGTTCATCGGCACCAAAAAATCCGGTTTCTCCGCCGTCCTTGCCGCGCAGCTCTCCCCGCAGGACGAACAGTCGTGGCTGCAGTTTTCAATTGCTTCCTTTTCCATAATGCTATTCCTCACTTTCTTTTAACTTTAATTTTTACATAAAATCCAGCCCTAACCTTCGGACACATACAGGTTTCCCCGCCATCCCCTACAGGCTGACCTTCTTTTTTAACATCCACGCGATTGTCGGGTAGGCAAGCGCCGCTACCACCAAGGAGACCAAAATCCCCACCACATGCGCCGTGTTGCCGGAAAGCGGCTCAACAACCCACCGGCGCAGCTTTGTGACCACGACCTCGATCACGATGAAACATACGAAACTTACCACACCGCGCAGCTTGGAATTCGCCATAAACGTGGCGCTGAGCGTGATGGCAAGCATCGCCAGGATGACAACGGAAATCCATCCGATCACCAGTTCCGCAATATTGATGGCAATGACACCTACATTAATGTCGAGCGAGAAAAACTGGTGCAGCACCATCTGGATCGTCTCAAAGAAATTTCCGATCTCATCGAAACGCGCCGCCACGGCGAAAGCATCCACAAACGCCATCACCCCGAACACCCCCGCTGTCAGGATAATCTGGATCATGGCCGAGAGGATTTTCGCGCCCATCACAGAAAGGGTGCTCTCCGGCACCATAAAAAGCATGTAACTTTGCTTTGTCCTTAAATCATTATTGTAGGTCATGATGCACTCAAAGGATACAAAGAAAATGCCCGCAAAGGCCAGGGTCGCAAGCAGGATGACCGCCCGCATTGTCGTCTCCATGTTATTCGCAAATATCCCGTATAAAAAATAAACCTCCAACAGCCCAAGCACCGCAAGGAGCAGGAATTTTGTCATCAGCTGCTTGCGGAATTCATATTTCATCAATTTTAACATAGTATATCCCCCGTTCATGCAGAATAAGCATAGATTTCCTTATAAAGATCCA
>CAYMGZ010000402.1:0-3188 GCA_964390095.1 uncultured Lachnospiraceae bacterium
TTCGTCTCCACATCCACACTGGATACTTCAAAAACGATGTTTTTGACATTATCTGTCGCATAAAAAATCTTCTTCTCAATTTCCGGAAAGGCGGCGCTAAAAAGCGCCTGCCCTCCGTTTACAATATTTCGGAATCCCATTGTTTACTTCCTCTTCGTATTTTTTTTCTTTGTTTTGCCCGCTTTAGGGGCTTTTTTTGTTTTGGTTGTTTTCTTCCCAGCAGCCGGTTTCGTTTCCTTGTTTGATTTCGGTTTTCCTTCGTTTTCTTCCCTTCCCGTTTTTTCCTCTGGTTCTTCCTTTTCCGTTTTTTCTTCTAATTCTTCCTTTTCCGGCTCTGCCATCTTTGCCGCTTCCTCTGCTTTCTCTTCCACGGATGCCTGCAGGGCAAATTTCTCATTTTCCCCCATCTCCGGTTTTTGTGTTTCTTGTGTTTCCCCCTTCCCTGCTACCTCTGTGGCTTCCTCCGTTTCCTCTTCCACAGGCACTTTAAGGGCAGGTTTCTCCTTCTTCTTCCCCTTCTTTGATCCTGGCTTTTCTTCCGGCTCTTCCTTCCCCGCTACTGCCGCCCCTGCGGTTTTCCCTGCTTCTTCTTCCACCGGTGCTTCCCGGACAAGCTTTTTCTTCTCCTCCACCGCATTCTTCCCTGCGGACTTCCCGTCTTTCTTCTTCGCTACCTTCTTTGGCATTTCCTCCACGGCAAAAACCGCAAACCCAAGCGGCGGCAGCACAATCTCAATATACTGCTCCTGCCCGTCCACCTCGCCGTCCTTCGACTGTTTCACGCGCGGGTTTACCATCCCGCTGCCGCCGAATTCCGCCGCGTCACTGTTTAATATTTCTTTATACTTGCCCCAGAGCGGCACCGCGGCCTGATAAGCCGGGTATTCCAGCGGCGTGAAATTGCAGATCACAAACAGTTTCTCCGCCGACTTTTTGGAATAGCGCATAAAACTGAGCAGGCTATGGTCGGCATCCATGCAGCTGACCCATGAAAACCCGGCCGGGTCATAATCCGTCTCGTACAACGCCGGGTGCTTGCGGTAAAACTCGTTCAAACGCGCTGAAAATTCCTGCATCTGGCGGTGGTTGTCATAGGAAAGCAAGTTCCAGTCAAGGCTGCGCTCCTCGCTCCACTCCCTTGTCTGCCCGAATTCCTGCCCCATGAACAATAGTTTCTTGCCCGGATGTGCCATCATAAACCCATATGCCAGCCTGAGGTTTGCGAATTTCTCATTCATCGTCCCCGGCATCTTATACAACATCGACGCTTTCCCATGCACCACTTCATCATGCGAGAGCACGAGCACAAATTTCTCGCTGTATGCGTACATCATGCCGAACGTCAGCGCCCCATGGCAGCCCTTGCGGAACAATGGATCCTGCTTCATATAATTCGTGAAATCGTTCATCCAGCCCATGTTCCATTTAAAGTCAAAACCAAGCCCGCCTTTTTCCACGCTGCCCGTCACTTCCGGCCACGCCGTGGATTCCTCCGCAATCAGCACCGCGCCGTCCTTCCTTTTGTGGAAGACCGAATTCAGGTGGTGGAACAATTCAATCGCGTCAAGGTTCTCATGTCCGCCGTACTTGTTTGCCACCCATTCCCCGGCATTTTTGCCATAGTCAAGGTAGAGCATCGAAGCCACCGCATCCATACGGATACCGTCCGCATGGTATTTCTCCACCCAGAATAAGGCATTTGCAATCAGGAAATTGGATACCTGCGGGCGCGCGTAATTATAAATCAGCGTTCCCCAGTGCGGATGGGCACCCTGGCGCGGGTCCGCGTGCTCGTACAGGCAGGTTCCGTCAAAACTCGACAAACCGAACGTATCACGCGGGAAATGTGCCGGAACCCAGTCAAGGATGACACCGATCCCGTTTTCATGCATATAATTCATAAAATACATGAAATCCTGCGGCGTGCCATAGCGCGCGGTCGCCGCGTAATACCCCGTGACCTGGTATCCCCACGACCCGTCAAACGGGTGCTCCATGACCGGCATCAGTTCAATATGTGTATAGCCCATCTTTTTTACGTAATCCGCCAGCATCACTGCCAGTTCCCGGTAATTATAGAAACTGCCGTTTTTCTCTTCCGGTTTTTTGAACGAGCCAAGATGTACCTCATAGATGGAGACTGGCGCTTCCTCCAGATTCGCCGTGGCGCGCGCTTCCATCCATTTTTCGTCCGTCCAGGCAAATTCCGAAAGGTCCGTGACAACGGAGGCATTTGCCGGGCGCAGTTCCGCCGCATTCGCATATGGGTCGGCTTTTAGGTAGGTAAGCCCCCCTTTCGCCTTGATTTCAAATTTATATACCTCACCCTTGCCGATGCCGGGAATAAAAATTTCAAAAATCCCGGAATCCGAGAGCCTGCGCATCGGATGCCTTCTCCCATCCCAGTTGTTAAAATTTCCCACAACGCTCACGCGCATCGCGTTCGGTGCCCAGACCGCAAAATGTGTGCCTGTAACATTTGTTCCACCAACCGTCTTCCTTGTCAGGATATGTGCGCCAAGCTTTTCATAAATTGTGTAATGGATGCCCTCCCCGAATTTCTGGCAGTCCTCCGGCGTGATATACGGCTCGAACGCGTAAGGGTCGGTATATTCCTCCTCGTGCCCATCGCGGTGCTTTGCCCGCAGCGTGTAAGGGAAAGGCTTTTTGCCCGGAAGCAACGCCGCGAAATACCCTGCTTCGTCCTCGTTTACCATCGGGTATTCTTTTCCTTTGTCCGCCACAAGTGTGATGCCCTGCGCCTCCGGCACATATGCGCCGATGAGCACACCGTCTTCCGTCACGCGCGGTCCGAGCACATTTTGCGGCTGGTCGGCTTCCGAATATACCACGGCTTCGATCTCCGCCCAATCCATCAGGTCATAAATCTTTTTTTCATCCATACAACTAAATCCTCCTAATTTTTAGTTCCGCATATGCCCTCCCAGCACCAAACACCGGGGAAAGGAATTTCCGTCCGCAGGCTCCCGGAAATTTCTTTCCGGCACTGTACGGGCATATGCTGTTTTTTTAGTTCCGCATATGCCCTCCCAGCACCAAACACCGGGGAAAGGAATTTCCGTCCGCAGGCTCCCGGAAATTTCTTTCCGGCACTGTACGGGCATATGCTGTTTTTTTAGTTCCGCATATGCCCTCCCAGCACCAAACACCGGGGAAAGGAATTTCCG
>CAYMGZ010000403.1:0-3187 GCA_964390095.1 uncultured Lachnospiraceae bacterium
AAGGAAACATTTGCCACGGTAGGAGGCAAGGTCGCTCTTTGTCACCGCGTGCGCATTATGTCGGTCCGTAAAGGCACGGTATGCCGCCTCATCGGCAAAAAGCGGGTCAAGGCGGCTGATTTCCATCGGAACTGCAATGCCATGCTCCAGACGGCCTGCAAGTTCGGAAAGCAGGATGCTTACGGTCTGGTCTGCATTCATGGCGGAACCGATCGCGGCAAATAAATGGGAATGCTTTGGGGCAATGACATGCGCGTCATCAAGTTTCAATGTGCGGATAAATGCCGCCTGAAGCTCCGTCAAAAAATGCAGTGGGCCGCCGAGGAACGCGACATTCCCACGGATTGGCTTGCCGCAGGCAAGGCCGCTGATGGTCTGGTTGACAACCGCCTGGAAAATGGAAGCAGCAAGATCCTGTTTGGTTGCGCCGTCATTGATGAGGGGCTGGATATCGGATTTCGCGAAAACGCCGCAGCGGGCAGCAATCGGATAGATGGCCTGGTATTCTTTGGCATACTCGTTTAAGCCTGCCGCATCCGTCTTTAAAAGTGTTGCCATCTGGTCAATGAAGGAGCCCGTGCCGCCTGCGCAGATACCGTTCATGCGCTGGTCAATGCCGTCCGTAAAATAAATGATCTTTGCGTCCTCACCGCCTAATTCAATCGCGACATCCGTCTGTGGTGCATAGTCCTTTAAGGATGTCGCAACTGCCACGACTTCCTGGACAAACGACACCCCGAGGTTTTTGGAAAGGGAGAGCCCACCGGATCCCGTGATGACAGGATGTACTGCCACATCATCGCAAAGAACCTCCCCTGCCGCCCTTAACAGCGAGGCAAGCGTGGATTGGATATTGGCATAGTGGCGTTTATAGTCGGAAAACAAAAGATTGTTTCCCGCGTCAAGGAGTGCCACTTTTACCGTTGTGGAACCAATGTCAATCCCGAGGGTATGGGCTTTGGCCGCTGGGAAATCCGGCCTTTTTGCCGTGGCGGAATCCCGCACAGGTTCATGATATACATGGATATGATTTTGAGCAGACATAAGGACCTCCATAAAATTTATATAAAAAAAGACGAAATACATATTAAATAAGTAGGCATTCAGGGAGAAAATCTCCCATGAGTTTGTATTATACGACAGAAAATCCATGACTTCAAGCAAAAAAAAGCGATTTTATGAACTATTAATAAATAAAAATGGGCGTATGCCCACCCACCAGCCGTATTTTGCGGGAATCAGCCACATTAAAAAATACGGCAGATAAATCTTGTTTATGAACAGTAATTGTGATACAATTTAAAGAAAGCAGGTTTTACAGTAAAAGAGATCAGCGCAGCACCATAAGCCATTTTGTGGTGTGCGGGAAAGAGGTATGGACATGATACTTGGAGAGAAGCTCGGAAGGCGGAAAAAGAGACTTGGTGACCTTTTGATCGATGCCGGCGTGATCACACAGGATCAGTTGATGCAGGCGCTGGATAAGCAGAAACAGACACGCCAGAAACTCGGCGCGACTTTGATGGAGTTAAATTTTACAACGGAGGAAGAGATTGCCGGGGCATTAAAGGAACAGCTTGGCATGGAATATGTTGATTTGCGTGCGATCCGTATCCCGCAGGATGTCATTTCATTGATCCCGGATTCCACCTTATTAAAGAAATATACGATCATGCCGTTTGAGTTTAACCAGGAACATTCTGGTTATCTGCGCGTGGCAATGGCGGACCCGATGGACCTTGTCGCGACGGATGACCTTTCCATTATCACAAATTTACAGATCGAGCCGGTGGTCGCGACTGCCTCGGATATCATGGCGGCGATTGACCGCTACTATGGGAGTGCCGAGACGCAGGCTGTGGCGGAACTTTTCAACCGGGAGAGGGCGGAGCGCTACCACGAGGAGGAAGCCACGGTAAACGACGAGGAAATCCAGAATTCCCCGATCGTCATCCTTGTCGGCTCCACGATCGAACAGGCGGCGCGCATGAGGGCGAGCGATATCCATATCGAACCGCTCGAGACGCGCATCCGCGTGCGTTTCCGCATCGACGGCATGCTGATGGAGCACAGTACCTACCCAATCAACATGCTCTCGGCCATCGTGGCACGCATCAAGATCATCGGCGGCATGGATATTTCCGAAAAAAGAAAGCCGCAGGACGGCCGCATCACACATGTCGTGGACCGCACGGAGTATGATATCCGTGTCTCCGTCCTCCCGACCGTGTACGGCGAAAAGATCGTTATGCGTCTTACCTCAAAAATGACGTTGACAAAAGAAAAGAGCCGCCTCGGTTTTTCCCCGAGGGAACTGGAACAATTTGACAGGATTTTACAAAACCCGCACGGCATCATCCTCGTCACAGGACCAACCGGAAGCGGGAAATCGACAACGCTCTATACGGCACTCAGCGAGCTCAATAAAGAAAATGTCAATATCATCACCGTGGAGGACCCTGTTGAGGCAAACATTGACGGCATCAACCAAGTGCAGGTAAACCCGAAAGCAGAGCTGACCTTTGCGGCTGCCCTGCGCTCCATCCTGCGCCAGGACCCGGATATCATCATGATCGGTGAGATCCGTGACACGGAGACGGCAAGCATCGCCGTGACCGCGTCGATCACGGGCCATCTTGTGGTCAGCACGCTGCATACCAACAGTGCCGCAAACACAATCTCCCGTCTCGCGGACATGGGTATTGAGCCATACCTGATTGCGGATGCGACGGTCGGTGTCATCGCACAGCGCCTTGTCAGGCGGCTCTGTGACTGCAAGAGGGAAAAGCTTGCCAGCAACGCCGAAAAGAAGCTGCTCGGCGTGCCGGAGCAGGAGGAACTTCGGATCTATGCGCCTTGTGGCTGCAACCAGTGTAACGAGACCGGTTACCGGGGGCGGATCGGCGTGTACGAGATCATGCGCGTGACCAACCGTTTAAAACACGCAATCGCCAAGAACGCGGACGCGTCGGAGATTGAGCGGATTGCGCTTGCGGACGGCATGAGCACCTTGAAGATGAGTGCGGCAAGGCTTGTGCGGGAAGGAATCACCTCCATCGCGGAATTAAAACGAATCGCATATTCCAACGAGGAGCAGTAACCTTAAAGGGGGATATGCGGAACTCAAAACAGCATATCCACGGACAGTGCCAGAAAGAAATTTCCGGAAGCCATGCGGACGGAAATT
>CAYMGZ010000404.1:0-3178 GCA_964390095.1 uncultured Lachnospiraceae bacterium
TTTATCGGTCAGCCTTGATTATTTGCTAAAAGGAAGCACATCAAAAGACACTGCCGACTTAATTCCGCCATCCCCAATCGACACACTATATAATGACTCTTCTGAATATATGCAGCAACAAATGCTACGTGTATTTCAAATCATGAAAGAAATCGAAACCCATTCCTCCCATCTGCAATCCTCAAGGCTTCCACAAAAAAAATGACCGCTGCCACCAAAAAAGCATAAAAAAATTTCCTTGCCCAATCTGTTTGCCATACAAACAACAAACAGACCGGGCAGGGAAATAATCATTTTTATACAAAAATAACTTTACTCCGCCCGCAGCGCCTCGACCGCATCCTTCTTCGATGCCATCTTTGCCGGGATATGCCCGCCGAGCACGGTGAGCACGGTGCTGACCGCCACGAGGATGAGCGCATGCGCCAACTGCAAATGCGAAGCCCCTGTCAGCCCGGCAAAATTGTTGATCACACGGTTGATCGGGAACGTGCACAGCCATGCGATGAACACGCCAAGCAGCCCGGAGAACACGCCGAGGATCATCGTCTCTGCGTCAAACACGCGCGTGATATCCTTCTTCCTGGCACCGAGCGCCTTTAGGATACCAATCTCCTTCGTGCGCTCAATTACGCTTGTGTAGGTGATGATACAGATCATGATCATGCTGACGACAAGCGAGATGGCAGCGAACGCGATCAGCACGATTGTGATCCCATCCATAATGCCGCTTGTCATGTTCGACATTGTCCCGGCAAGGTCGGTGTAAGTTACCACATCATCCTCCCCTTTGCCCTCATTATAAGCATCCAGATAGGCGATCACCTCGTCCTTCGCCTCAAAACTGCTTGGGAACAGCAGCACCATGTACGGGGTCGCGCTCCCGCCAAGATAGGCGATGAACTGCTCCTTCTCCCCCTCATTAAACTCCTGCATCGTCATGATATTGACATCCGAGGCAAGCTGCGCCTTCACGATATCCGACTCCTGCCCTGCCGCGATGATCCGCTTCGTCAGCGCGTCGCTGTAGGCGATGCCCGCGGCGAGCATCGACATCGAAGTGCCCTCCTTCGCGCGCACGATACCGGAAATCTTAATGTCAAAACCCCTGTCGGAAGTATACATCGCCTCGTAATCCGACCCCGGAAGGTAAGTGCCGTACTGTGTTGTCACATAATAATCGTTGTTGTCAACCACGCGGAAGGTTGTGCCGACAATATCCCCAAACGGCACTTCGGTCTGCCCTTCAAAAAGCTTAAAACCAAACTGCTCAAACAGGGATTTTTCCAGCTGGTTCCTCGTGTTGAGAACGAGCACGACATCCGTCTCCGCCGCCGGGTAACTGCCCGCCAAAAGCTCATAATTCTTCTCCAGATAACTCTCGCCTTTTAACGAGTCCGGATAACAGGAAAGCCCCATGCTGCTCGTGGAAGTCATGCCCGTCCGGTCCCCCGACATCATCGGGCTGGCAAAACTGACCGGAAGGTAGCCGTCCTCCGTCTTTTTGACCAAATTCATGTTTGCGATGCGTACATAGCCGATGCTTCCGCAGATATCCGGGGAAATCTTTCCAAGATAATCGGCAAAATCCCCGTCGAGTTTGTTTGTGTGGACCTTTATGGTCGAGGACGAATCCACGATCTGCACGCCGTCGGTGTCCGCGTACTCGCCTGTACCCGTCACCCTCTCCTGCCAGATCTGGGATTCCTGCATATATTCCTCCATGTTGACTTCCTGTGTGGCCTGGCTGATGATAACCGGGAATTCCGCCATTGCGCCCGCCTGGAAGTCGTCAATCTCCGACTGGAACCCGGTTGAGAGGCTTAAGATCACGGCGATGCCGATAATGCCGATGCTTGATGCAAATGCCGTTAAGAATGTCCGGCCTTTTTTGGTATAAAGATTGTTGAACGATAGATGCAGGGCTGTGCGCAGCTTCATGCTTGTCTTTTTTAACTGGAACTGATCCGGCTTTTTGCGCTCCTCGTGCGGATGGCTGTCATCGATGATCTTGCCGTCCGAAAAGCGGATGATGCGGTCCGCGTACTGTTCTGCAAGATCCGGGTTATGCGTTACCATGATCACCAGCTTATCCTTCGCGACCTCCTTGATCAGATCCATGATCTGGATGCTCGTCATGCTGTCCAGCGCCCCCGTCGGCTCGTCGCACAAAAGGATTTCCGGATCGTTCGCCAGCGCACGCGCGATCGCCACGCGCTGCATCTGCCCGCCGGAAAGCTGGTTCGGCTTCTTGTGCAGATGCTCCTTTAAGCCCACGCGCTCCAATGCCTGAAGCGCCTTCTGGTGCCTCTCCTGCGCCGGAACGTTGGAGAGTGTCATGCCAAGTTCCACATTCGCCACGATGCTTAAGTGCGCAATCAGGTTGTAACTCTGGAAAACGAAACCGATGGAATTGTTGCGGTACGCATCCCACTCGCTGTCCTTAAAATCCTTCGTGCTCTTGCCCTTGATCCGAAGATCACCCGAATCGTAATGGTCAAGCCCCCCGATGATGTTTAGGCAGGTCGTCTTGCCCGAGCCGCTCGTGCCAAGGATCGCGACAAACTCCTTTTCCCGGAACGCGACACTGACACCGTCAAGCGCTTTCGTCTCGATATCGCCGACGCGGTAAGTCTTCCGGATATCCTTTAATTCTAACATATCAAGCCTCCAATACTTGTGTCATTGTTTCCATGTATTAGAAATAAGATAAATCGAAACGGGGGAAAAATCAATAAAAAAAGTATGAAGATTTTCTTTAGATTTTACATTTCGGCGAAAGGAAGGTTCCAAAATTTAGTTATATTAGGATGAATATAATTTTTTCTTGTGGGTTCTGGTTTTTTCGGTTATAATTATGGTAGTGATTGCCAAAATCTATTGTGAAGATGATAGTATGGAAATATTTGTAAAATACGGAGGTGAAACTACTTTGTTACTAAGATATATTGTCAGCAACTTCAAATCCATCGGCCACCCTATTGAATTTAGCATGTTACCCTCATCAAAAGATATTAATGAACGTTTTTTTACTACCATTAAAACCAAAGCTGGCGAATGGAGTGTACTGCGCAGGGGTGGATTTTGGGGTCCTAACGCTTCCGGGAAAACTTCGTTCATTGAATCCCTTGAATTTGCAAGACAATTCATCGTCTCTGGGAAAAAAGCCGGAAAGAAT
>CAYMGZ010000405.1:0-3175 GCA_964390095.1 uncultured Lachnospiraceae bacterium
TGTTTTTGAGGAGACCGGGGGAGCGGAGCGGATTGTTTTGGAAGATACCGGGAAGAGCATGATCGTAAAGAAGGTGGCGATGCAGCATGAGAAGGAGCTTCTTGTGTTTGGGCGCAATGTGCACAAGGCAGGTTTTATCACGGAGATCAAGTCCATCCTTTCGGAATTCTACCAGTACGATATCGGCGAGGAGGAGATTGCCCGCATGGAACAGGCGGCGGGGAACAATGTGGCGCTGAAAAAAAAGCTGGCGGATATTGCCCTGTTGTACCGGGGGTTCCAGGATTTTTTGGCGGACCGGTACATTACGGCGGAAGGCATCCTTTCGCTTTTGGGGGAGCGGGCGGCAGGCAGCCGGATGCTTTCCGGTGCAGTGCTCTGCTTTGACGGGTTTACGGGCTTTACGCCGTCACAGTATGCGCTGCTTGCGGAATTGATGAAACATGCGAAGGACTGTTATTTTACCGTGACGATGGATCCGGCCTGCGTGTTCCATAAACAGAAGGAGTATGAGCTTTTTTACCTGAGTGCGAAGACCGTGCAGTGGATTGATAAGCTTGCCGTAAAAAACGGGCAGGAGATCGCGGAGCCGGTTATTTTGCAGGGGGAGGGAAGGTATCAGTCCGCGGAGAGCCTGAAATTCATGGAGAAGCATCTGTTCCGGCCCATGCGGGCGGTGTATGGGAAGCCGCAGGACAATATCCGTCTTTATGCGCACCGTGACCTCCATGGGGAAATCACATGGGCGGTGACAGAAATATATAGTTTGGTCAAAATAGGCTTCCGCTACCGGGAGATCGCGGTAGTGACGGGGGATCTTTCGGAATACGCGGATGGCATTGCCGAGGAGTTTGGCAGGGCGGGGCTGCCTTGCTTTGTGGACCGGAAAGGGCGGCTGACGGACAACCCGGTGATCGAGTTTATCCGGGCGGCGATTGAGGTTGTGCGGACGGATTTTTCCTACGATGCGGTGTTCCATTATGTGAAGTCGCCGCTTGCAAATTTTGCGGGGGAAGACCAGGATGTCTTTGAAAATTACATACGGGCACTGGGGATCAAGCACCATTCCATGTATAAAAAAACGTGGAAGGGGAAGTACCGCACGGCTTACCCGGTGGAGCTTGAGCAAATCAACCGGGTCAGGGAGGAAATTTTGCGCCGTTTCGATGGTTTTTATGCTGTTTTTTCGCGCGCGGACGCGACGGGGCGTGAGCGTATGACCGAGATGGTGCGTTTTTTGCTGTTGCATGGCACGGAGCAGTTCCTCGCGCAAAAGGCGGAGGAGATGGCGGAGAAAGAACCTGTCCGCGCACGCGAATATGTACAATTATGGAGGATTTTACTTGAGATTTTTGATCGGATCGTGGGGCTTTTGGGCGAAGACGCGATGTCGCTAAAGGAGTTTGAGGAGATCCTTACAACGGGCTTTGATGAGGCGAAGGTCGGGGTGGTGCCGCCGGGGCTGGACCAGATCATGGTTGGGGATATGGAGCGCACGCGCTTAAACGGGGTGCGCTGCCTGTTTTTCCTTGGGCTGAACGAGGGGGTTGTGCCGAAGCCGCAGGCGGGCGGCGGCGTGCTTTCGGAGCAAGACCGGATGGTGTTTGAGGAGAATGGGATTGAACTTGCGCCAAACCGCAGGCAGAATGCGTTTTTAAGCGAGTTTTACCTGTATTTAAGCCTGACGAAGCCGAGTGAGAGGCTCTATCTTTCCTACCGGCGCTCCGACCATGCGGGCAAGGCCATGCGCCCGTCCTACCTGCTCCCCCGCGTGCAGAAGCTTTTCCCGGGGCTTGCCGTGCGCGAGGTGGAAGAGGGCATGACGGGGAGTGCGCTTGGGACGGATCGTGGGTTTTCGTGGTTTTTGCAGGGGGTGAGGGAGTACGCGGCGGGGGAGAAGCCAAGCGCGTTGTTTGCGGAGCTTTATACCCTGTACCGCTTCGGGGAATTTGAGGCACCGCTTGCGTTTTCGTCGGTGGCGGCGGCGGCATTTTACAAAAAGCCGGAGGAGGCGCTCTCGGCGGCAAATGCGAAGAGACTCTACGGGGAGACGCTGTTCGGGAGCGTCACGCGCATGGAGCAGTACGCGGCGTGCGCGTTTGCCCATTTCCTCGCGTTCGGGCTGAATGTGGAGGAGCGGGCACAGTACCAGATTGGCATGCCTGACATCGGGACGGTCTACCATAACGCGCTGCAATATTATTCCGCCGGGGTGAAGGAGAGCGAGTACAATTGGCACACGGTCACGGAGGAAAAAAGCGACGAGATTTTGGAGGATGCAATTGGCCGGGCAGTGGAGGAATATGGCGGGGGGATTTTTGCGGCATCCGGGCGCAGCAAGGAGCTGGTGCGGCGTATCAGGCGGATGTTAAAGCGCACGGTGAAAACGGTGCAGGTGCAGATCCGCCGGGGGGATTTTGAGCCGGAGGAGTTTGAATATGATTTCACACATGCCGACCGTTACCTGGCGTTAAAGGGAAGGATTGACCGGATTGATTTATATCAGGACGGGAAGGACCATTATATCCGTGTGGTGGATTACAAATCGGGGAATATGCAGTTTAAGCTGGAAAAGCTCTATTACGGCCTTTCGCTGCAGCTTGCGGTCTATATGGAGGCGGCGATGCATTGGGCAAAGGAGAAGGGGATGGAGGGGGCGCTCCCGGCGGGGATGCTCTACTACCATATTGATGACCCGATTGTGGAGAAGGGCGGGGATACCGAGGCGCAGATTGAAAAGAAGCTGACCATGAACGGGCTTGTCAACGCGAAGCAGGAAGTGCTGGTGGCGCAGGACCATGATTTTTACAATGCGGGCGGGGGGCTTGCCGCCGGGGTGACCTCGCATGTTGTCCCGGTGTCAACCGGGAAATCGGGGAATGTCAGCAGCAGCTCGATGGCGGTGGACGGGGAGTATTTTGACGAGGTGTTAAAATGTGCCAGGGAGCGTCTTTATGGGAATGCGGAAAAGATCCTTTCCGGCGATGTGGAGCCCGCGCCGTACCGGCGGGGGAGTGAGAGTGCCTGTGACTGGTGCGGTTTAAAAGAAGCATGCAATTTTGACCGCAGGCTGAAAGGCTACCGTTACCGGGATTTAAAAAAGCTTGCGCGCGACGAGATCCGGGAGAAGATTTGCGGTGGGAAGGAAACCGGGAAGGAAAGCGAAGAAAAGGAT
>CAYMGZ010000406.1:0-3170 GCA_964390095.1 uncultured Lachnospiraceae bacterium
GATGTTAAACGGAAGCGCGAACCAGAATGGCACGACATTTGCTGCTTTGACGGAGATAGGGAAGGCGTTGGGGCAGGAGGGGATTTCTTACGAAATTTTCCAGATGGGGGGCGGGCCGGTACGGGACTGTATCGGCTGTGGCCAGTGCACGGAAAAAGGATGCGTGTTTGCGGATGATGACCGGAAAGTGCAGAGGGAGGCTGTGGACGGTACGTCCTCGCTGGTCAATGAATTTGTTGCCAAGGCGAAGGAGGCGGATGGTTTCGTGTTCGGAACGCCGGTGTACTATGCGCATCCGAGCGGGCGCGTGCTCTCGTTTTTAGACCGGGTCTTTTACAGCAGCGGAAAGAGTTTCGCGTTTAAGCCGGGGGCATCGGTGGCGGTGGCAAGGCGCGGCGGAACGAGCAGTTCCCTCGAGGTGCTTGACAAATATTTCGGTATTTCGCAGATGCCTGTGGTCGGTTCGACCTACTGGAATATGGTGTACGGCAAGAACGGCGGGGAGGCGGTGCTTGACGCGGAGGGGATGCAGACGATGCGCAACCTTGCACGCAATATGGCGTGGATGTTAAAATGCTTTGAGGCGGGAAAGAATGCCGGGGTTGCGCTGCCGCAGGCGGAGAGGGAACACCGGACAAATTTTATAAGGTAGGGCAGGGGAAGATAAAAAGAGTATGCCGCCGCAGGAACCTGCCGCAAGGTAAGCCGGCCGCACAAAAAATCTTATAAGATCACGGTGCGGATATGAGAATCAAGGCATGTTCCGCACATACCCTGCATAGACTGTATCAAAAAGTGTTGCAGGGTGGATGTTATGAAAACCATCACGAGGGGGCAGCCAAAGTATTTTGCTGCCGGATATCTTTCATCAGCGAAGCATCAGCAGATCGAGGAACGGGCGGTCATGGTGGCGGAATATATTGTCGAGAAAAATGCAACGGTGCGGCAGGCGGCAAAAACGTTCGGGATTTCAAAATCTACAGTACATAAAGATATTACAGACCGCCTTGGTGCGGTCAACAAGACGTTGGCGGAGCAGGCGCGCGAGGTGCTTGACCGCAATAAGTCGGAGCGCCATATCCGTGGCGGGATGGCAACAAAGAAGATGTATGACTCCAAGCGCAGGAAAACGGGGGATGAGGACGGGAATGCGGTTTATCCGCACCGGGGCTGATATCGGGCTGTGTGGAAGAAGGCGCGCGGCAGATGATTTTTTGACCGGAACAAAATAGTTGGAGTATCACATGCTTCATGCACCCTATGGAAGGAATGGCCGCTTCCGTGGGGTGCAATTTTTATGCGCACTTATTAGGTTGTGTTGACAGCAGGGCGGTTTTGGGTTAGAATGGAAGTAGAAATTATGGGGATGATATGTTTTTGGTTTTGACATAAAGCCGTGGATGAAAAGAGCAGGGGGTGAGAATGATGGGGGTTTACCTAAATCCGGGAAATGGTGGATTCCGCGAATCCATCCGTTCAAAAATATATGTGGATAAGACGGGGCTGATTGCGCATACGAACGGATATGTGGGCACGGAGCAAAAATTTATCTGTGTCAGCAGGCCAAGGCGGTTTGGGAAGTCGATGGCGCTAAAAATGCTGGCGGCTTATTATGGCCGCGGCTGCGATTCGAGGGAGCTGTTTGCGGGGTTTGACATAGAAAAAGATCCTACTTTTTTAGAATATTTAAACCAATATGATGTGATCTATCTAAACATGCAGCAATTCCTGATTGAGTCGGAAACGTTCGAAGTGACGAAATATTTGGAGCAGGAGGTACTGGAGGAACTCCGGGAGGAATACGGGGATTTTTACAAACGGCAGGATATCGGGCTTGCGGCTGCCCTGCGCAAGATTTATGCGAAAACCGGGCGGGGATTCATCTTTTTGATCGACGAGTGGGACTGCGTGATGCGCGAGCGGCAGGACTCGGAGGAGATGCAGAAAAAATATCTTGATTTCCTGCGCAACTTGTTAAAGGACCAGTCCTATGTGGCACTTACCTACATGACCGGGATTCTCCCGGTGAAAAAATACGGGGTGCACTCCGCGTTAAATATGTTTACGGAGTATTCCATGACGGACCAGAAGGCGTTGGGGGAATACACCGGTTTTACGGAAGCAGAAGTGAGGGCATTGTGCGGGTGGTTCGGAATGGATTTCGAGGAAGTGGGCAGTTGGTATGACGGGTATATGCTTGTGGGATGCCCACATATTTATAATCCGAAATCTGTTGTGGAGGCAATGCTTTGCGGCAGGTGTTCCAATTACTGGACGGCCACGGAGACCTACGACGCGCTGAAAATCTACATGGATATGGATTATGACGGGCTGCGCGCGGATATCGTGCAGATGCTTGGCGGTGGGCATGTCCCGGTCAACACGCGCAGTTTCCAGAACGACATGCGCAATTTCCGCACAAAGGACGACGTGCTGACGCTGCTCATCCATATCGGCTACCTTGGCTATGACGCGGTGTCGCGGAAGGCTTTCATTCCGAACAAGGAGATCATCGAGGAGTTTGAGAATGCGATGGGCGTGGGCGGCTGGGCGGAGGTGATGTGCGTGATAAAGGCATCGGAAAAGCTGCTCGCCGATACCCTGCGCGGTGATGCAGAAAGTGTCGCGGCAGCGCTGGATGCGGCACATACCGAGGTGGCCTCGGTGCTGACCTATAACGATGAGAATTCGCTTGCCTGTGCAGTGCAGCTTGCGTATTACAGCGCGAGGAAGGATTATCGGATCATTCGGGAGATGCCAAGCGGGAAGGGCTTTGCGGATATCGTGTTCCTGCCGCTGCCGCATACGGATAAACCAGCGGTCGTGGTGGAATTAAAATATGGGAAGTCTGCGGATGCTGCGGTACAGCAGATTAAGGACAGGGATTATGTGCGGGTGCTTTCCGGGTATCCGGGGGAAATTCTGCTGGTTGGGATCAATTATGATAAGAGCTGTGCAGAAAAACCGCACTGCTGCGTGATCGAGAAGGTGAAGCTGTAACGGGGGGCGAAATGGCGCATATTGAAGGCTGATTAAGTATGAAGGGGATAATTCCATTTATTGAGGATTAACCCAGAATCCCCCACATAAAAACAGGAATCCGTACCCTGGGCGTTTCTTACGTGCGGAAAAGAGTATAAATCAGGCGGTATCCCGGAAGCCCTGCTTCC
>CAYMGZ010000407.1:0-3157 GCA_964390095.1 uncultured Lachnospiraceae bacterium
AGGAGGGGTTGTTGCAAGATGCAAAACTTCCACCGGGGATGGCAGGCTTTTTGCCTGGCCGGCCCCGTATCCCGTGGAAAATGCTATTTTGCAACACCCCTCCTTTTTTTCCTTTCCTTCTTCCCCTTTTTACAATACATTCCCAAAATCCATATCCGATGCCAGATAAAACTTCGTATAACACGGCTGGTTATAACAATTATTCTGCCACGCAACCCCCGTCCGGTACATCGTATCATGCATCAGCGTAAAGAGTTTGTGTGTTGTCACCTCATCGGCAAAATAGACCCGGATTGCCCCGTCATCCGCGCGCCGATACAAAACCTCCTCCCGGAAATCCCCCAGGATGTCCGCCACCAGGCAGGGATTCCCCTTCGTGCCGTTGTTGACACGCACATCTTCCGGCACCAGCATGGTACCATGTGTCAGATCATTGATAATCCCCTCGTGCGCGCCCCACACATAATCCGGCCCATCAATGAACTGCGTGGACAAATCGGCAGCATAGCGCACGGACTGGTTTGTTCCGGGGGCGGGAAGGTCAAGTTTTCTGCCCTTACAGTCAAAAACCTCATTCACAAAGCACTGCAGCCCCCGCACATCACGGGCAATATCCCCAACCATGCAGCGCCCCAAGTCACGCGGAACAAATTTGCCCCAAAGCACTTCGCCTGTCTCCGCGTCACAGAGCGCGTAGCCGTAGGGCGCTTCTTCTGCCCCCTCGAACACATGGAAAATCTCATAGCCCGGCCGGTCCGGGTCAATGTTTGCCACATGCATGGCATCCCCGTGCCCAAGTTTCGCCTCCCGCCCATCCGGCAGTTTCCCGTAGCCGGAATATTTCAGGCTCCCGTCATGGTCAATTACCGCCGCGCCGTAAATGATCTCCTGACAACCGTCCCCATCGATATCCGCCGTGGCAAGGCTGTGGTTGCCCTGCCCCGCAAGCGCGCCAAACACCTTATCGCTGCCCCTGCCCGTGTGCGGATGGCCGCGGAACGGGTTTTTCATTGGCACAAAGCCCGAATCCACAAGGAAACGCTCCCGGTGTTTCCCGTCCAAAAAATCATAAGCGGCAATGCAGGTGCGCGTGTAGTACCCCCGGCACACGATGAGCGATGGGTGCTCCCCGTCAAGGTAGGCCACGCCGGACAAAAAGCGGTCCACACGGTTGCACGGCTCGATGCGCTCCATGGCGTAATCCCCCCAGCGCAGCCCGTCATCCACGCGCGGGAACGGGAAAGGAATGGTCTGTGCCTCCCGCCCGTCACCGTAAAACATGGTCAAAAATTCCGGTCCTTCGTACACAAAACCCTCGAACTCCCAGAGCCTGTTTTTCTCACTGCGGGAAGGTGCGTATTCATAGAGGAAGTAATCCACAAGCCGCCCGGCATCCTCCCTTGACAGGGGTGTCTTGGCACCTGTGACAAACTTCCTGCCGGGATGTCCCCCATTTTTCCCCGGCGCGTCCGGCATGGTGTCAGGGCATTCTCCCACGGTTTCCTGCACATCCGACACGATGTCAGGGCATTCCCCCACGGTTTCCGGCGCATCCGGCACGATGTCAGGGCATTCCCCCATGGTTTCCTGCGCGCCCGGCACGATGCCAAGGCATTCCTCTATGGTTTCCGGCCATTCCCCCCGCCTTACTTCCTCGTAATCCTGCCATTCCATAAACATGGAAATTAAATGTTCCCGGTAATCCGCCGCGCTGCAAACATAGTTGTCCGCATGGGAAACTCCCGCTGCGACTGCGGATGGCGGCAGGGTGATGTTATACCAGCGCATCCGCTGCCCGTTGACCATCTCCTCCCCGCCTTCCTGCCCTTTTGTGGCAGGGTTTTGTCCTGTGGCAGGCTCATTCCCGCCCTCCTGCTCCCCAGCGGCAGAGTTTTGTCCTGTATCTGGCTCATGCACGCCCTCCTGCTCCCCTGTGGCATGGTTTTGTCCTGCATCAGGCTCGTGCGCGCCGCTATCCCCCACCGGGCGCAGCATCCTGCTCCCCGGCGCAGTCTTCACCGAAACTTCCGCCCTCCCGTCACCGTCAAAATCAAACACCATGAACTGCGTGTAATGCGCGCCTGCCCGGATGTTTGGCCCAAGGTCAAGCCGCCAGAGCAAGGTTCCATCCCACTTGTAACAATCAATGATACAATGCCCCGTATACCCGCTTTGTGACACGTCTTTCGAATTGTCCGGATCCCATTTCACAATATACTCATAATCCCCATCCCCGTCCACATCCCCGACACTCATATCATTCGCATGGTACTCAAATCTCTCCCCCGCCGGTGTCACACCGCCCGCCGGGCGGCAGATCGGGATATCATAATAATTTTTCCCGGATGGGAACGCACGGACTTTTTCCGAGACAGCTTCCCTTTGCGGCATGTTTTGGGATTTTTTCCCATCCCCGTGCATCCGCACCTCCTCCGGCACATCCTTTCCTTCCGGTATGTCCTCCCCCTCCCCTATGGCGCGTACTTCATACACATCCTCCATCGTGCCATCCACATCCAGGTAATTCGTGCTGTCGCGCACCACCGCAATGGTTTTCCCGTTACGCAGCACACAAAAATCCGTGCCGCCCAATCCCGTCTGTGTATGCCCTGTCACCTCATCGCGCATCAGCCGCCACGACAGGAAAATCCCCCCGTCCGTGCGCATTGCAGCTAACCCCCGGCCAAGCCGCTCCAACTGCTCATGAAACACCCGATTTACCGCCGTTTTTAGCTTCCCGCACACAATCTCCTTTTCATCAGCCACAAGCGCCAGCCGGAAATAATGTGGGATATGCGTTGACCGCCGGTAGGAAAACCCCGCATCCTTCCCGCAGTAAATACAGCGGTACTGCATCCCCTGTGTGTCATGATCCGACCAGTACAGCTTGTATTCTGCACCCGGATACGGCTTCCAGCAAAGTTCGATTTCCTCCTCCGTGATTCTCCCCACGCGGAAATTTACTTCCCAGTCTTTTGCGTTTTCAGGTATCCTATCTCCCATGTCCTGATCCTCCATCCAGTAAAATATTTGCGCTGTTGCCTGTTACGTACCTTTTTTCGCAGGAATTCCAACCGCCCCGCAAATCATGGCTCCAAAACCCCAAAAATAGCAGGGTGTCGTAAAATATACATACCATTTTGCAGCACCTGTCGCC
>CAYMGZ010000408.1:0-3151 GCA_964390095.1 uncultured Lachnospiraceae bacterium
GGAACAGGAAGCAATCCTGGATACCGACCCATTTTCTGAGGAAGCCTTTGATGGAACACTGGAGCGCAAGGGGGAGTATATCGAGAAGATTTCGCAATATGACCAGGGTTTTGAACAGATTTTTGCGCGTATCCGGGACGGGGTGGTGGCCGATAAGGAGCGTTACCGCCGCCAAGTGGAAGATATGCAGCAGCTGATCCGGGAAGTGACGGATACCGCGGTGCGAATCCAGTCTTTGGAACAGAAAAATAAAGTGAAACTGGAGATATATTTTAGAAATCGGAGGCAGCAGATCAAAAATTTCAATGTCAGCAACCGGACGGTATCCAATTACTATAAGACCATGTCTTCTGGCGGAAAGGCGGATGCCTACTTTATGGATAAAAAGCAGTAGGTACCGGGAGTATGGGAATTTCTGGGAGTGCCGTTGAAACGGCGGAATGTGAGGGAAAGATGAAAGTTTATTGGAAAATGATAATTGCGCTTTTTGTTCTGGTATGGATTGGGGCAGGGAGCGGGGCGGCATTTTTGCACATGCCGACGGGGCAGGCGATAGCGGAGGATGGCGCGAACCCACCGGATTCCCCAACGCCGGTATCAACGCCAACGCCAACGCTGACACCAACACCAACGCTGACACCAACGCCAACGCCGACGTTGACCCCGACCCCGACCTCTACCCCGCTTGCGACCCCGACGGTAAATAGTGTGATTCCGACGGTATCGGCGGTGTTGACGGATTATGCGGTGGCCGGGCTTCCGACCCCTACCCCGTATCCGGCGGTCTCAAACGGGCTTCCGATCGTAATCATGGATTATTCCAATTATACGGCATGGCTGGCGGTAGGTCCGAACGACAAATATATTGTGCTTGAAATATTAAAAGTGAAAAAGGACAAAAACGGTGCTGTCACATCGGCGACGAAGGGAAGCCAGTATGTATATGACCTGATTGAGCTTACAAAATCGACAACACAAAAAGGATTCATGCTTGATTTGTCCTTTTTAAAGGCAACCAGTGACCAATATATCAAAATATATGGGGATGCGAACCCTGCCAATGCCATGCAGGTGCAGATCAATGCGCAGCCGAAAAAGCCGGGCATCAAGTATGCGGGCGGGCAGTTTACAGCAAAAATTGACAAGAAGGATGTGGTTTTAAACCCGTTGGAACTTGACAAGTATGAATACAAGACACTGTACGGGTCAAAATGGGATAGCCTGAGGAATTATAATGGAACCACCTCGTCAATCGCCGGGACAACATTGCTGATCCGCCAGAAAGCGACATTGACCACCCCTGCGAGCGTCGAGGCAAAATTAAAAATTGCGGCGGCGGCAAAAGCCCCAAAAGTGGCAATTGATTATGTCAAGGGGACCATCAGCATACCAAAGGGCGTTGAATTTAAAGTTTTCGCGATGGGCAAGGAAGGAAATTGGACGCGGCTTGAAGCGGCGGGGAAACTGACCCCGACGGAGCTCCTTGCCAAGTTCATACCATATGTCAACGGTGTGTTATCGGATGCCGAGAAAAAAGAAGCGCTTGAGAAAAGAGGCTTTTCCATTATTGCGCGCACGGCGGCGGTCGTAAAGGACAATGTCGTGACAAAGTCTGCCTCCCAGCCACTTTTTCTGGATATCCCGGCAACAACGACAGTGACGAAGGTTGAAAATGAAAATAAGATTTTGGGTTCTGTGCCGGCAACTACCTACCTGACTTATCAAAATGTGGATAAGGGTGTGGAGATGACAGCGGTGGGTGGCAATTTTGATTATTCCATTGACAATGGGAAAAACTGGAAAACAATAAAGGCGACATCCAAGAAACCGACGGTTGCCAAGCCAAAGGGGGATGCGGTGGGTGTGCTGATCCGGGAATCCGGGTCAAAGGAGACAAAATCGAAGGATGGTATTGTAACACCGGCAAGGCTTCCATCCTCAAACTCGATTTCCACGGCATGGTTGCCGCCATTGACGGTTACGCTGGCAGGGAACGGCGTAGGGGGTGGTGACACGATAATCCTGGAGGAAGGGACAGCGGTTGATTTTGTCCTTGAGGTGAAGCAGGGGAAAGATCCTGTCAATGACGCACAAGTCCGGTCAACAAATGCAACGACAATCCCGGCAGCATCCGCCCTGTCCGTCACGAATGGCAAACTGACCTTTACGGTACCTGCCTACAATGAAAGCGGTTCAAACACATATATACTTGAGGTTGTGGCAACAAAATTAAACCATACGGACGGGGTGATCAAGAAGACGGTCAATGTCACCAAAAAAATGCAATAGGGAAAATCAAGAAACAGGGCTGATGTGGATTCGCCCTGTTTTTGATTTTTTGGAAATGTTTGTGCCATATAAAAGCCCTGCTTCGGCGGTGTATATTTTTTTGTATTTGCGAAAAACTATGCGTATCACAATTCATAGTTGGTTATGCTTTATGGGTACAGGAAGGAGGGAAAGAATGAAAAAGGCGATATGGTTGACGGGGGTGTTGGTGATTGTATGTATGTTGGTCATTGGCGGTTATCTGCTTTTCTTCCAGGGAAAAGACAGTAAAACGCCGGAGGGTACTTTCGTCAGGACGGAAAGGGTGTGGGGTGCATGGCAGCGGAATGCGTGATTTACATCAAGGCAGAGCAGGCAACAATCATAACAAACCCGAAAGTTTATTTGGAAGATGTCGTTACGGTGACAGGACCGAACCAAAAGTTAGTAAAGGAACTTGGGCGCGAAATATTGTTCGTTGTGCCGGACCAACAGACACAGCAGAAATACATCTTTTCGGTGCTCAAAGTCATCGATCTGATCCAGAAACACCATCCGGATGCACTTGTGGTTAATACGGGAGAGACGGAATTTATCGTGGAATATAAACTTCCCGGCAAAAAGCAGAAATGGCTGGGGTATGCAAAGATAGTTTTTGTCTGTTTCGCGGTGGCAATCGGCTCGGCTTTTACGATCATGACCTTTAACCAGGATGCCAGTGTAAGTGACATTTTTGCGAAGCTTTACCGCATTGTGACGGGGGGTGAGGCACAAGGCCCCGGGCTGCTGGAGCTTGGGTACTGCATTGGTCTGCCAAGCGGCATCATCATTTTCTTTAACCATTTTTCACATCTGAAAATGAGTTCCGACCCGACACCGCTTG
>CAYMGZ010000409.1:0-3129 GCA_964390095.1 uncultured Lachnospiraceae bacterium
CTTGCCAAATGTGAAGTCCATCGGAAATACTGCATTTTATCTGTCGCCTTTAAGTGAATTAAGCGGATTGGGAAAAGTGGAGGAAATTGGAACTTATGCGTTTAGTGATTGCCCTTTTTCTGAACATACCAAAAACCAATACCGCATGATACAAAAGCTGTCCAACGGAAAAGAAAATATATTTTTCATTGCAAACGGAATTCTATTTGGTACGGAAGATTATTGCAGCGGAAACCTTATCATCCCGGATGGGGTAACAAAAATTGCAACTTGCATTTATGGCAGCTATGGATCGGTTACAATACCGGACAGTGTTATAAGTATCGGGGAAAAAGCTTTCGCCTACAACAGCAAATTGCGTTGGGTAAACATGGGGAATTCTGTTACGGAAATTGGTCGTGGCGCTTTTGCCCAATGCACAAATTTAACACAAGTCCGCCTGTCCGATTCGGTCCGTGAATTGAATGGCTGCTTTCAAAATTGTTTACAATTAAAAAGCATTACTTTACCTGCCGCAATTGAAAAAATTTCCGACGATACTTTTCCGGAAACAATTGCTACGATTATCTGCCCGCCTGCCCTAACAAACCTCGTGTCCATGTCTGACGATGGCAAAAATCGTTCTTTCCTTGATTTCCTCCCGCTTGGTCAGGGAACCTTCTATGTGCCGGAAGTCAAAGAAGATTCACCGCTCGCAGGTTACGCGAAAAGACTTGGGTGGGATTACTGCCCGATTAAACTTGAAGCGACAGAACTAACACTTAAAGTCGGCGAACAGTACCCACTACGGTTTCAGGGTGACGCAAAGGCAACGTGGAAAACGAGTGATAAGAAAGTGGCAACGGTCGGGAGCACGGGAAATATTTACGCGAAGAAGGCAGGGAAGGTGACAATTACGGCGACAATTTATGGAAAAGAATATCAATGCGAAGTAACAGTAAATGAAACGGTGCGTTAAGGTGAGATGCCCCGCCCTGATTATTTTGTCAGGGCGGGGTATCTCAATCCCAGTACAAAGTTTTAGTTAATCCGTTTCAACGCGCAAAATCTTACCGTCCTTTACTTCGAGAACATCCGTCGCAACCTTGCGGATAAATTCCCCGTCGTGGGATACAAAGACCAGTGTCCCCCCATACTCGGAAAACATAGTTTCCAGTGCCTCGATGGACGGCAGGTCAAGATAATTGGTCGGCTCATCAAGGACAAGCAAATTGACCCGCGAAACAAAAAGCTTTGCGAACGCAAGCTTGATGCGCTCCCCGCCGGAAAGTACCCCGGCGGGCTTTTTCATGTCATTCTCAAAAAAAAGCAGGCGTGAAAGTACGGTGCGGGCGACCGATTCCTTCTGGATGCTGACTTCCATCACATTTTCCAGCACGGTTTTCGTGTAATCGATTGTGGAAAGGTTTTGCTCAAACAGTCCGATGTTTGCTTTTGGCACCACAAAAACTGCCCCCGGCGCAAGTTCCCCGGAAATCAGATGCAAAAGCGTTGTCTTCCCCGCACCGTTATCCCCGATGATGGCAACACGGCTGTGGTTCGCAATCCGGAAGGATGCCTCATGGAAAATCTCCGTGCCATCCCCATAGGAAAATGAAAAATTTTCCCCATGGATGACAATTTTATTTTCCGGAGGGTCGGTAAGCCGGAAATCGGGGCGGATTTTTGGCAGCTCGCGCGGTTTTTCCTTTACTTCCATCGATGCGATGCGCTGTTGTACATTTGCCGCTGATTTTTCCATTTTGCGCGCTTTCGCGTCCTTCGGGTGGTGGGAAAGGAAATTGCGCAGCCCCGCCTCGCGCGGCGACATGCCCCTTGGACGTTTTTCAATCTGTTTTGCATGTTCCTTTTTTTCCCTGTAAACCTTTTCTAAGCGGCGTTTTTCCGAAGTATAGTTTTCGTATTCTGTCCACTGCCTCGCGACCGCTGCCTGTTTCTGTTCCATGTAATCATCGTAATTCCCGTCGTAGCTAAAAAGCTTCCCGTTTTCCAATTCAAGGATACGCGTGCACAGCGCGTTTAAGAGGGAACGGTCATGGCTGATGACCACAATTGTATCTAAGTTCTGCAGCTTGTGTTTTAAAATTTCAATGCCTTTGCGGTCAAGGTTTGAGGTTGGTTCGTCAAGGAAGACGAGAGGCGTATCGCTTGAAAAAACCTGTGCCAAGCGCAGGCGGGTCTCCTCTCCGCCGCTGACCGCTTCCGACCAGACCTTGTCTTTGATGTGGAGGTCGCTGAGTATTTTCCCGTCAAGGTCATAATGGCCGGGGCAGGATAAAATACTTAGGGACGGAATTTCACCGTATTGTAAAGTGCCATCTGGTTCGGGCTGTTCTGCAAATTGCCGGAAATAGCAGGTGTCGCAATAGGTTTTTACGATCCCCCGGTCGGGCGCAAGCTCACCCGCAAGGATGCGCAGCAATGTCGTCTTCCCCGCGCCATTCGCACCGACTAACCCGATTTTTTCCCCCTCGTAAATACTGATACGGTCAATATTGAAAACCTCCCGCTCCCCAAATTTTATTTGGATATTTTCTGCTTTTATTAATTGCTTTTCTGACATGAAATCCCTCCTGCCATAAATAGAGAGATTATCGATCTGGCATGGTTTTTCACCGTTTTTCTGCAAATGCCTGCACATACTGGAAGCTTATTTGTGATACAGCATAGGGAAGCATTCCAAAAATATTTTCCATACAAATTTATTTTTCTTCACCTTTCCACGCAAAAGATGAACGTATACCCGAAAATTACTTTTTATAGACATACACGAAATAAGTGTTCCAACACAGAACACAGGAAACCGCGCCCATAAAATTTTTCAAGGATATTTTGTGGGACAGCGCAGAAAATGCGCACCCAGAAAACATGGCCGGCAATCATTCGATAATCTCCAATATCACAAAAAACCAGACATCCTGAAATCCGGATATACGTGTATCCCAAATCCCAAATGCCGTGATGCTCCGTTCTTTGTGAAATTACAGTGTTACGGAAATTACCAAATAATAATTATCATGCTTCGACCACCTTTCAGAAATTCCGCAGGAATATTTGTTATGGAATGTCGCTGCGGTAATTTTATGATAAAGGATAAGCAGGAAAATGTCAAGTAGAAAATTAAAATAG
>CAYMGZ010000410.1:0-3115 GCA_964390095.1 uncultured Lachnospiraceae bacterium
CATAACGCCCACAAGGGCATGGGGAATATATGCTTCTTCCAAATAAGCACATTCCTCCTCCGAAAGCGCCAACTCCGTAGCTTTCACCGCATCTTCCATGTGATGCGGCTTTGTTGCGCCCACAATCGGGGAAGTTACTTTTGTCAAAAGCCACGCAAGGGAAACCTCCGTCATGGATACCCCACGCTTTTCGGCAAGTTCCGCCACACGGCCAATAATAACGCCATCCTGCTTTGCAGCTGCGTCATATTTGAATTTCGCATAGTCATCTTTTTCAAGACGCTTTGATGTTTCGCCGGGATGCTTTGCAAGCCTTCCCCCGGCAAGGGCACTGTACGGTGTCATGGCAATATTGTCCTCCGCGCACAGCTTTGCCATCTCCCGCTCTTCCTCGCGGAAAATCAGGTTGTAATGTCCCTGAATGGAAACAAATTTCGCAAACCCTTCTTTTTCCGCTAATGCATTCGCTTTTGCAAGCTGCCACGCAAAACAGTTGGAGATGCCAATATATCTTACTTTTCCCGCTTTTACGATATTGTCCAGCCCTTCCATGATGTCATAAAGCGGTGTCCCATAATCCCACATATGGTAAATATATAAATCCACATAATCCATGCCGAGATTTTCAAGGCTTTTGTCTACCATACGCCCAATGTGCTGCTGCCCCGTAATACCCGCTTCAATGTCGGCAGGTGTCCGGGGCAGGAATTTCGTCGCGACGACAACCTCGTTCCGTTTTGCAAAGTCCTTTAATGCCCTGCCCACATACTGTTCACTCGTGCCGCCCTGATATCCGATTGCCGTATCAAAGAAATTAACGCCAAGCTCCAGCCCCCGCTTTATGATTTCACGGGAATGCCCCTCGTCAACCGTCCATGAATGCTGCCCGTTTGATGCGTCTCCAAATCCCATACATCCCATACAGATACGGGATACCTCCAAATCCGAATTTCCAAGTTTTGTATAATTCATATATTTCCTCCATCCTTATATCCTTACCGCTCCCGCCACAGGCTGCAAGGGAGCATAGAAGCGCAAATGCCAGAAGAACAGAAAATATTTTTTCATAGGCTTTCTCCTCGTTATCTTAATTCAGGCCATCTCCATTACTGCCCATTTAGGTCAAGCCCAAGACCATTTACCCATTCCATAATCACATCTTTCGAATCGCCGCCACCGAATTTCTTCCCTGCAAGCCAATCGGCACCGCTTGTAAGCTGCCCTAAATCAGAGCCGCTTGAGCCGATGCCGCTGCCGCCGCTTGTACAGAAAGGAATGACTGTTTTGCCTGAAAAGTCATAGCTCTCCACAAAAGTGCTGACAATGCGGGGAGCATCCCCCCACCAAATCGCATAGCCGATGAACACAATGTCATACTGCCCCATATTTTCCACCGAGCCGGAAATAGCGGGACGGGAATCCGGATCATTCATTTCTATCGTGGAGCGGCTGTTTTTATCATTATAATCCAAATCAGCATCCGTGTAAGGCTCCTGCGGAATCATCTCATAAAGGTCGGCATTTAAGCCTTCCGCCATACGCTCCGCCACGCCTTTGGTCGTATTTGTGGCAGAGAAATAGGCTACCAGTATCCTGCCCTGTCTGGGTCGTTGTTCCTGCCGTATCCTTCTCTTCTGCATCCTGCGTGGTACCCGTACCCTTCTGCGTATCATCGTCTGCCTTATTTTCCGCAGGCTGTGTCTGCACGGCAGGCGGATTTTCCGAAGCGGCATCATCCGGCTGTTCCGCAAAATTTCCGCAGGCGGAATTTCCGCAGGCGGAATTTCCGCAGGCGGAAAGACAAAAAATCATGGTCAGTGAAAGTAAAATAGCGATTGTCCGTTTCATGTGTAATACCTCCAAAATATTTTTTAAGTTTCATTATCCTACATCTACCCCTCACTTGTGTCTGCCGAAGATATACCAATGGAATCCAACCCTCTTTTCATCGCCCGCTCTCCTTCCTTTTCAATAACCGCAATAATTTTCCTAAATAATGTGAAATACAAATACACATTCCCATCAAGGCAAAATAATCTAAATAAAACAAGACTTTTGATTCCTCATAATCCAGAAAAACGAACTCACTTTTTAGGAGCAGGTAAGTGGGAAAATCCCTCTTAAGCAACACCCATACGCCATACAGCGCTATGGCAAGAGCCACTGTAAAACAAGCCGCACGGATGCTGCGGGGAAACGCCTCTTTCCTCCTTTTCAGCTTGTTGATTACCATGTTCCAGTGCAGCCGTCATCAGCACATCGACGGCCGTTTTTATTTTTCCTTTCATTTCCGCCCACCGTCCTTTCTTATTTCAGGATTCCATATGCGGCATCATCCACTGCTTCCAGCCACTCGTTGGAGCCATCCACACCCGAAACCTCCATTGCACTGTCAGCAGATCTCTCCTCTGCCCACACTTCTTTTGCCATCTTAAAAGCCGCCCAAGCTTTGGGCCATCCTGCATAAAAGGCCGCGTGCGTCAGGATTTCCGCAATTTCCTCCTTCGTGATCCCGTTATTTTTCGCACTCATCAGATGAAACCGGAAAGAAGAATCCGTAAGCCCCTGCGCCATTAAAGATACCACGGTCACAAGGGAGCGGTCCCGCAGGGAAAGCTTTTCCTCCCTGTTCCACACCTCCCCAAACAAAACATCATCATTTAACTGCGTAAACTTCGGCGCAAATTCCCCAAGCTGATCTCTTCCTGCTGTCTGTTTTACCATTGTTATCACCCATTCCTTTCTGATCTTTCAGTTTCCAAAACTGTCCGCCCATTTTTTTAATTCCCCGGCATCCGGCCTGCCGTTTAAAAGTTTCCCGTCTTTCACTGCCGCCACAGGGACACGCTCCTGCTATTCCCTCCTGATTTTTTCAATCATATAATCCAGTTCGTCCAAGGACTGCTGCTTCTCGTGGATTTCATCCAACAGGCGGTACCTTTGCTTCCGGAGCATGCGAATCCGCTCGCCCTTATTCCCAGCTTTCTCCGAACTTCCGGCAGACAGGGAAACGTATTGTTTCAGTGTATCCATATCAAACCCTGCCTTTCGCAGAAATTGGATCAGCCCCACACTTTCTAAATCTTCTTCTGTGTAATCGGGAATTCCGTTTTTT
>CAYMGZ010000411.1:0-3114 GCA_964390095.1 uncultured Lachnospiraceae bacterium
TCCCGGATATTTGCAAAATAGAGCATCCCAAACGACTCCTGCTCCTCCTTCCCATCACGCACAACGGAATAAACACAAACCTTTTCGATATCAAAATCCGTTGCCCCGGTTTCCTCGTAAAGTTCCCGCTTCGCCGTGGCAAGGATTTCTTCCCCCGCCTCCCGGTGTCCGCCCGGCACCTCGTAAGTATCCCGCTCCCGGTGTTTGCAGAACACCCATTTTCCCTTTGTCTTCGCAAGGATCACCGCAAATTTTAGCAGGTCATCCGCCACATTCTCATAAAACCTCACTTCGATCATTTTCCCCTCCTGTTTCTATTTTTCACCTAAGATTGTTCCCTGCTTCCACAAGAATTTCAATTTCTTCATACGCAACCCCCGCTTCCTCATATATTACAGCCTTTGTCCCACAATTTAAAATTCCAAAATTCGTTGCTTCCCCTGTCGTCTTGACATAAAACCCTATGTATTGATCCGTTGCATCAAGAATAAGATCATTCACAAAATATTCTCCCTTGCCCGTCTCATAATATACCGTTCCATCTTGGTCCACGATTTTCTCCGGCACTGGTTCCGCGCCGAAATGTGGGGAAGGTTGCACATAAAAAAGCTTGCTATGGTCATGGTTCCACGTAAAAAACAGCCCGTTATATTCCCTGAAATCATTTTCTTTTAAATCGTAAACAATGTATACATTTAAGGATGGGTTCACATGCCCTTCCAGAACCACCCTGTCCTCGCCGATCCAGTAAAAATCCCGCACTGACGTGAACAAAACGTTCGTTAATTCACATTTCTTTTTCGTTCCATCCTCCAATGTAATTTCCAACACAGGAAATGCCTTCCCCTCCACCGGCACCAATTCCGCCCTCTTGCCGGATGGGCTAAAAACCACCGTATCCTCCCCCGATTCTTCTGCAATCTCTTCCTGCGCGGAATCCTTTTCCTTTTTCTTCAGATAAATATTGTTTCCTTCATCACAGCATACAAAACCATCCGTTTTGGCGTTCCCTTTTTCCTCTGCATGGATCGCATGTAAAACTCTCTGCGGCGCTGCCGCCACCTGTTTTTCCGGAACAATTAGTACATCTTCCTTCGCAGAAATGTCATCGAACCATTCATGATCCACCGCATTCCAACAGAAATAATTCTTTATGGGTTCCCTGAATTTTGGATCAACCGGATCCCTGGAAGGGATTTCCAAGCCCTGCAAAGAACCCCCTTCTATCTCCATGACCCTAACACCGGAAAAAACCAGCCGGATGGAATCATCCGTTGTATCCAGCCTTACCACCGATTCAGGGTTAGAGGGAACACGGGTGCTGTCCATCGGAAAAACATCCACGGCAAAAACCGCTGCCGCATTGTAATTGCTTGTCCGGTCCCTGATTTCCAGAACAATCGCATCCTTTTTTTCAGAAAATAATTTTGCAGTTTGGAACGAAAAATAACCATCCACCGGGAAAATTTTTGACATGGTTTCCCCGGTTCCAAGATGGATTCCAAGGACGGTCACCCGGTCACCATAGTCGCCGAACTGATACATGCTGACATAGGCTTCATCGTCCGCGTTCCCAATCCCGTCCAGGTTCAGATCTTGGAACATTTCCCATCCGATGGCATCCCTTTTGCCCAGACTGGCCACCCTTTTTCTGTAAGATCCAAACTTCCGCTTTTTGCCCCGCCGCCGTAATCCAACAGCACCCCAAGGCTTCCCTCCGCATGGCCAAAGCCAAAGGAACCTTCCGGGAAGCTCAAACAAATCTGCCTGTCCGTGAAATACCATTCCACCCATCCGGCATCCAGTGCATCCGCAATCCCTGCCTTTAACATTTCCTCATCAAATTCCAGTTCCGGATAATCCGCGTGCAGCCCCGTGTTGATTTTTTCCCGCAACGCATCATCCACTGTTATAACATCCGCAAGCTTTAACAGCGTACCGGTCGCGGCGGAAAAATTAAGCGCCTCCAAAGAATCATTCGGGTGGGGTCCGCCCTCCTCCACGTCCCGCATGACCAAAATACTGACAAAATTCTCATCGCAGCGCGCCACATTTACGGAGACTTTCTGCCCGTACTGATAAGAAGCATCTACGGATTCCCGGTACTGCGCTGCATCTTTTTCCATTGTGTCAAGAAAAGAAACCGCCTGCTCCTCGAATGTTACATTCCAGGCAGTAAGCACCGCCGCCAGCGCCTCATAGCCTTCCCCAAAAACCGAGAATACCGGATACTGCGCAAAGACAAGTTCATTTCCCGCAGAATCCAGCCTTGTGACCGAGCGGATTTCATATGAAATCTGCGGGGCGGAGGATTCCTCACCATCTACGGACGGATTCCCGGAATCTGCCCCGTCTGCTTTTTCATCCGCGGGTGTTTTCCCTAAATCTCTTCCGTCCGTTTTTCCATCCGCGGATATTTTCCCGGAATCCGTTCCATCCGTTTTTCCATCCGCGGATGCCTTGCCGGAATCCGCGCCATTCATTTTCCCATCTGCAGGCGCACCTTCCTGCGTAACATCCGGCGCACCCGCATCCTTCCCACAGGCTGTAAGCAGGCACGCGCATAAGATTCCTGCCCCAATTTTCTTCCATTTTCTATTTCTCATCTTTCCATTCCTCCCATTTCTATTATTTCTTACTCCGCTGTCCGGACTATCAAAACAAAAACGTCTCCCAGACAGTTCCTTTTAACATTTCTGCAATCTTTTCCCCATGCATCCCCCGGTCACATGCCCTGCGGCGGTCTTTAAAGCAACAATTTTTTACATTTGTATCAATCAACGCAGTTATATTTTTCATCTATTGCTTCCTCCATCACCTTCTTATAATCAAAATCTTTCGGATAGGATGTTTGTTCCCTCATTTCCAACATGTTTTGGAATGCTTCTTTTTTACGCTTCAAAAATCCACTTTCTTTTGTCTCACCGATTGTTTCATAACAAACCCCAGATTGTCTGGCAATCTCATCTGCCAAAACAAGAATCAACCGAACCCCATCCTCTGGCAACTTCATTATTTTTTCATATGCTTCCTGTTGTAATGTCATATCCCTCACCTCTTTTTATAGTCTGCAAAAAACTTTTTAATTGCCTTATACCCTAGTTTACCACAAAG